>JBEDHJ010000140.1:0-8410 GCA_041174205.1 Cyanobacteriota bacterium
GCTGAGGCCGGCAGCAACGCCTGCAGGGCCTGATCGCGCCGCTGGCAAGCCTGACGGCGGGCGGCGCGCCACTGGGGCTCGGCCTGCTCGAACACCTCCGGGATGGAGGTGCCGGGAAGGATGTCGTGGAACTGTTGGAACAGCAGCGGCCGCCAGTCCGCCGCTGGCGCCGGGGCAGCAGCCGGACGCAGCAGCCGTTGCAGGGCCTGGGCCAGATCCGCCTCGCGCAGCAAGCGCTCCAGGCTGCGGTTGTGGCGTTTCTGATCGGGCCGGCTGGTGGCACAGCCTCGGTGCAGCTCGAGATAAAGCTCATCGCGCCACACCGGCAGTTGCGGCCGCAATGGTTCGAGCTCTGCCAGGTAGTGGCGGAGGCTGCCGTGGCGCTGGGGGGCAGCCAGAGGCTGCTGCTGCCAGAGCTGCAACTGCTCGAGCATTTCAGCGGTGGGGCCACCGCCGTGGTCGCCCACGCCCGGCAGCCACAACGCCTGATCCACACCCGTGGCCGCTTGCCACTGCAGGCGATAGCGATCGATGGCCAGCGGATCACCATCGGTGCCGATCGGTGCCGTGGCCAGGGAGAGCAGCTCGGCCCCGCAGCGGCTGCGCCAGCGAAATAAACGATGGGGGAAGGGGGTGCCGGCATTCCAGGCCAGCTTGTGGGTGCAAAACCACTCAACGCCCGTGGCCTGGGCCACGGCCGGCAATCCGGCGCTGAAACCAAAGCTGTCGGGCAGCCAGCAGAGGTTGTGGCGCCACTCCGGAAAACGGCTGCGGCTGTAGGCCTGGCCAAGGGCGAACTGCTGCAGCAGGGAGGTGGTGCCAATCAGCACGCAATCGCTTTCCACCCACGGGCCATTGATCGGCTCGAAGCGCCCCGCCTGCATGGCCGCGCGCAGACGCGCAAACAGGGCCGGGCGGTGCTGCTCGATCCAGGCGTAGAGGGCCGGACTGGAGTGGGCGAAGTGCAGCTGGGGAAAGCGCTCCATCAACCCCAGCGCCGACTCAAACGTGCGCACAGCCGCCTGCCAGGTGTCGGCCACCGGCCAGAGCCAGGCCAGATCGAGATGGGCATGGCCCAGCACATGCACCGTGCCCGGGACCATCGCCGCGGCCTGCTCCTGCAGCCACGGCCTGAGGGCGGTGATGCTGGCGGAATCCGCAGGATCGAGCGGCTGCAGTCGCTCCAGCAGGGCCGCCTGCTCGCCACTGCCCAGCCGCTGGGCCGCCAGTGCCAACTGCAACGGCACCAACACACCGGCAGGGTCCGCGGGATCCAGGGGCTCCTGCTCCACCTGACTACTGATCAGGGCACCGTCGTCGTGGAGGGGAGAGCGCAGGCGTAGATCCAGATGCAGCGGCTGGCCCTGCCACCACGCCGCTGGCAGGGGCCAGCGGCAGGCGGTGTCGAACAGGTCACCCTGATGCACCAGCTGACCGTCGACCCTCAGCTCCACCGCATCGGCCCACCAACGCAACACCAGTCGCGCCAGCCGGTTTGCCTGGCCTTGCCAGGCCTGCGGACAAACCAGCTCCAGCTCCAACCGCTGCCAACAGCCCCCCCGCGGCCAGATCACCAGACCGCGGGCATGCCAATCGGGGCGATGCTGCGCCCCCCAGGGATCCTGAAGCGCCAGATCCCACTCACCATCAGCCCGCTGAGAGCGCCAGAGGGGGCGCAGATCCAGCTGCGCTTGGCTCCGAAACGTTTCAATCCAGGAGCGAACAGCGCTGTCTGGGCCCTCCGGCATCGGTCAACGCGATCACGACCCATAGGATGATGCCGCCGCCGCAGGGGTCGTTTCGAGCCCACCTGGCGCCCGTCACTCCCTGTCATCGCCGGACAGAACCAATGCTCGCCCTCAAGATCTCGGTTTATTCCGTCGTCTTCTTCTTCATCGGGATCTTCGTGTTCGGCTTCCTGGCCAGCGATCCCAGCCGCACCCCCAGCCGCAAAGACCTGGAGGAGTGAGCCCAAACCCACGCTCTGCCTTCGTTGCCAACGGCAGGCGTGTCAGGATCACGCCCTTCTAAGTCGCTTCGGTGCCTGTCCCGCAACGCGTCCGCCGTCTGATCGCGGTCCTGGGATCGGCATCGATCGTTGCGATCGGCAGCGCCCATGCGGCCGAGCAAAACACGCCCTCCCCAGCTGCCACCCCATCAGCTCCGGCAGCACCCACCTCGGAGCTGATCGAGGCAACGCCTGGCCAGCGGCCACCCATCGAGATCGACCTTTCGGCTGACAGCCAGGGGTTTGATCTGCTGGCCAACCGCTTCGTTGCGGTGGGCAACGTGAAAATGATCCTGGCGGGCGGCCGCCTGCTGGCGGATCGGGTCGAATACGAAAGCGCCACCCGCACGATCTACGCCAGTGGCCGCATCCGCTTCCAGCGCGGTAGCCAGTATTTGCAGGCCAGCAAGCTGCGCTACAGCCTGATCGAAAACAGCGGTGAGATTGATGAGGTGTATGGCGTTCTGGATCTCGACAGCGCCGCCCTCGATCTCAATCCCAGCCAGCCGCCCTCGGCGCCACTGCTGCCCCTGAGCTACTGGCAGGCCGCAACGCCGCCCTTCAACGCCGACATCAACCTCGACGTGGAGCCCTTATCGGCTCAGGACGCGCTGGTGGGGCTGAATCTGGCGGCCACGCCGCTGGCGGGCGCACCTGCCAGCGCCATCCCCGAAGCGTCGCCAGAGCCACTGCCAGCCGACAACTGGCAGATGCCCCCCGTGGCGCTGTCGCCCATGGCGCAGACGATGGCCTGCCCGCCGCCGCTGCCGCCGATCCCGGACTGGCATCCCCAGCCCTGGGCCGCCACGCTCTGGGGCGGCCAGATGATCGACGCCAACTTCGGCGACACCTTTTTGTTCAACGGCCGCATGCGGCCGGAATACCTGCTGGGACTGGGCCTCAACAAACGCCTGATGCGGGCGGGCCCGCTGGCCCTTGAGTTTGATTCCAATGCCCTGGTGCACCACGCCTACGAACAGCAGGGCGGAGAGTTCAACCAGGACGTTCCCTACGCCAACACCCCGGCGCAGACCTTCGGCGAATTCACCTGGAGCTTCGGGGTACGGGCATGGCTGCAACCCTGGCTCAGCTTCGCCTTCTACGAAGGCGTGAGCCTGAACACCAACGTCAGCAACTACGAGAAGACGTTCCGCGAGAACTACACCACCTTCCTCAACTACCTGGGCTTCGAACTCGAGGCGCTGATCAAACCGGATTGGTCATTGGTGGGGCGCATCCACCACCGCTCAGGCGCCTATGGCACCTATAGCGGCGTGAGCGAAGGCAGCAACGCCTACCTGGTGGGCCTGCGTTACCGCTTTGGCAGCAGTCCGCCGAAGCGCTTCAGCGTGGCGATGACGCCGGCCGATGGCTGCCCGGGCGGCGGACAGCCCCAACCGCGCCCGTTGAGCGAACAGCTCAACCAGGTGGCGATGGGATCGGCCCAGCAGGCCACCGGCAGCCCACCGGCCAGCCAACCGCCAGCGCCCCAGCCCCTCAGCGCCGCCCAGCAGGATGCGCTGCGGCGCAAGGCCGTGGCGGCTGTGGCCGATCAACGGGTGAACGAGCTGCAGTTCCAGCAGAGCCTCACGGTGAGACGTCAGGCCGAGAGCAGCAGCGCCAGTGACGACGACAACGTGAGCGTCCGGGAAGTGGCGTATGGAACCGTGCGGCCTTGGCAGCTCAATCCACTCACCACCAAGGAAAACCGCAAGTTTGTGACGGGCACCATCAGCCGCTGGCGGATGCAGGCGAACCGTCTGACGGTGACCCCCAACGGCTGGCAGGCGGATCGCGCCGCCTTCACCAACGATCCCTTCACCCCATCCCAATCGTGGGTGGATGCCAGCGGCGTGGTGGCCCACCTCGAGCCCAATGGCGATCTGGTGATCCAGGCGGCCACCAATCAGCTGATCCTGGAAGACCGGCTGCCCATTGCCCTGCAGCGCAACCAGCGCTTCGAGAAGGATCGGGAGGTGGAGAACCGCTGGGTGATGGCGGTGGACTCAGAAGACCGTGATGGCTTCTACCTCGGCTACAACCTCAAGCCACTGGAAATCGGTAAGCGCGGCACCCTTGAACTGCAACCGCAATTCATGGTGCGCCGAGCGCTGGATGGAACCACCAGCAGCTATGTGCTGCCTGGCCAGCCCATCAGCGATGCCCCCAGTTCACAACCCACCCGTATCGGCGACCTGTTTGGTCTGCTGGCTCGGTTCGACACCCGCATCTTTGGGCTGAATGTGAGTGCGGTGGGGGATTTCTCCACCTTGGATCCCAGCAACTTCGCCAATGGCGCCCGCAGCTGGGGTGACATCACCCGCTCCTTCAACCTGCCTCTGATCGGCAAAACCACGGCCCGCGGCTTTGCGGCCTATCGCTACCGGGTGTGGAACGGATCACTCGGCGAGCAAGACGTGTATTCAGCGGCCGGTGCCTCCCTGGAGCAGGAGCAGGACCTACCCAATCTGGGAGCGATGACGAACCGGCTGTTCTGGCGTGCCGGCTTCGGCAACTTCCAGGGCAACGAATTCACCACAACCAACCTGGCGGAACTGTGGCGCGCCAATATCTACGGCTCGATCAACAGCCGCCTGCCGCTGTGGACGGGCAAGGCCTTCAATCGAGGCACACCGGAGGGCACACGCTTCAGCCCAACCCCGGTGTTGCCGGGCTTGGCGCTGAACACCAACCTCAACCTCAACCTCTCCTATTACGGCGACGGCAGCAGCCAGGAGGCCTTCAGCATCAGCGGCGGCCCCACGCTCACCCTGGGGCATCTGCAGAAGGATTTCTTTGATTACACCCAGCTCACCGTCACCGGCGGCGGCACGCTGCGCTACGGCATCAGCCCCTTCCGCTTCGACCGGATCGTTGATCTGAGCACCGTGGGGGTGGGCCTCACCCAGCAGCTGTTCGGTCCGTTGCTGTTCAGCGGTGGCGTGGGCCTCAACGTGGATCCCAACTCGAAGTATTACGGCGACGTGGTGGATTCCTACGTGGAGCTGCGCTGGCAGCGGCGCGCCTATGAGCTGGCCGTCTTCTACAGCCCCTATCAGGGCATCGGCGGTGTGCGCGTGAAGCTCAACGACTTCAACTTCCGCGGCACCGGCCTGCCCTTCGTGCCCTACACCCCGCCTGGGCAGGCCCAGGATGCCGCCATTCAGCGGCGGGGCTTCTGATCCTGATCCCCGTCCAGCGGATCCAGAGGCGGCAACGGTTGGGGGCCAGCCTCCTCACCACCGATCACCAGGGCACTGCCGCGGATATCCGCGCCCACCAACACAGCTCCTTCGATCTGCACCCCCGGCGTGAGCGCCTGAATCACCACGGCATCCTGGAGATTCGCCTGGCGTAGATCCGCCTCGCTGAGATCAGCATTGCTCAGCCAACTGCCTTGCAACCGCGCGCCGCGCAGATCCGCGCCGCTGAGATCCGCGCCTTCAAGGTTGCTGCCGCGCAGATCAGCATCGCGAAGGTCTGCGTCCCGCAGATCCATGCCCGTGAGCAACAGACCGCTCAGGTCAGCGCCGCGTAGATCACAACCCCTGCACTGCTGCCATGGCGGCAATGCATAGGGCTGCACGGCAATGGGCTGGGCAGCGAAGCTGGCGGCTGGCACCGCTAGCAACAGCGCCGCGAGCGCGGGCTGGGCAGGAGAGAGGAAACGCATCGGCCACACACCGTCCTCTCTCCTTGATAGACAGTTGCGCGAGTGGCCGCCACGGCGGCGGCCAAAGCCGAGCTCAGGCGGCGCTGAAACCACTCAGATAGGGGAGACGCGCCGCTGTGGCCTGCAGGGCCGCGTCGTTGGCCAGGAGCTGCCCGGTGGCATCCCACTGGCCAGTGGCCAGCATCTGGCGCGGACCGGCGGCCAAATCCAGCTGCCAGCTGTGGTCGCCGCTGCTCAGGCGTGCTTCCGCTACATCCACCGCGAAGGGCGCAGCCGGGTTGGCTTCCGCGGCAGCCTGGATGGCGAGCATCGTGTCGTGATCCGCCACCAGGCAAGGGATGCCGAGCGCCAGGCAGTTGCCGTAGAAAATCTCCGCGAAGCTCTCCCCCACCACGGCGCGAATGCCCCAGCGCATCAGGGCCTGGGGCGCGTGCTCGCGGCTGGAGCCACAACCGAAGTTGCGGTTGACCAGCAGGATCGAAGCGCCCTGATGCTCCGGGCGATCGAAGGGGTGCGGGCCAGCGGCGCTGCCCGCCAGTTCAGCGCGGTCGTCGGCGAAGGCGGCGGGACCGAGGGCGTCGAAGGTGACGCACTTGAGGAAGCGCGCCGGGATGATCCGATCGGTGTCGATGTCGTCGCCGCGCACCACCACGGTGGTGCCGCCAACGCTGCCGATCGGGCCGGTGGGGAAGGGCGTGGAGCTGGTCATCGGATCAGGCGTTGAGGAGGGTGCGAACGTCGCTCACGCGGCCGTTGATGGCGGCAGCGGCCACCATGGCCGGGCTCATCAGCAGGGTGCGGCCGCTGGCGGATCCCTGGCGGCCCTTGAAGTTGCGGTTGCTGGAGCTGGCGCTGATCTGGCGGCCCTCGAGGCGATCGGGGTTCATCGCCAGGCACATCGAGCAGCCGGGCTCGCGCCACTCAAAGCCTGCCTCCACAAACACTCTGTCGAGGCCTTCGGCTTCGGCCGCTGCAGCCACTTGTTCGCTGCCGGGCACCACAAACGCTTTGATTCCCGGCGCCACCTTGCGGCCCTTGGCCACGGCCGCCGCCGCCTGCAGATCGCTGAGGCGCCCATTGGTGCAGCTGCCGATGAAGCACACATCCACCGGCGTTCCGGCGATCGGAGTGCCGGGCTGCAGATCCATGTAGCGGTAGGCCTCTTCAGCCAGGGGACGCTCGTCGGGCTCGGTTTGCTCCAGGGTGGGCACGGTTTCATCCACGCCGATGCCCTGGCCTGGCGTGATGCCCCAGGTGATCGTGGGAGCGATGCTGGCGGCGTCGAAGCGCACCTCATCGTCGAAGACGGCATCGGGGCCGCTGGCGAGGCTGCTCCACCAGGCCACGGCCTGATCCCAGGCCGCACCGCTGGGGGCAAAGGGCCGGCCCTTCAGGTAATCGAAGGTCACCTGGTCGGGGTTCACGTAACCGCAGCGGGCGCCACCCTCGATCGCCATGTTGCAGAGGGTCATGCGCTCCTCCATCGAGAGCGCCGAAATCGCCGGGCCGGCGAATTCATAGGCGTACCCCACACCGCCCTTCACGCCGAGGCTGCGGATCACATGCAGCACCAGATCCTTGGCGTAGACGCCCGGCTGCAGCTGGCCGTCCACCCAGATGCGCCGCACCTTGAGCTTGCCCATGGCCAGGCTCTGGCTGGCGAGCACGTCGCGCACCTGGCTGGTGCCGATGCCGAAGGCGATCGCCCCGAAGGCACCGTGGGTGGAGGTGTGTGAGTCGCCGCAGGCGACGGTCATGCCCGGTTGGGTGAGGCCCAGTTCGGGGGCAATCACGTGGACGATGCCCTGACGGCCACTGCCGAGGCCATGCAGGGTGATGCCGTGCTCGGCGCAGTTGGCCTCGAGCGTGGCGAGCATCTCCTCAGCCAGCGGGTCGGCGAAGGGCCGCGCCTGGGAGGTGGTGGGCACGATGTGATCCACCGTGGCCACCGTGCGCTCAGGGTGGCGCACGCTCAGGCCCAGATCCTTGAGGCCGGCAAACGCCTGAGGGCTGGTCACCTCATGGATCAAGTGCAGGCCGATGAACAGCTGGGTGGAACCGCCGGGCAGCTGAGCCACCTGATGCAGATCCCAGACCTTGTCGTAAAGGGTGCCGGAACTCACGGCGCATCCACCAACGCAGCCCGCGAGCCTAGGGCGAAGAGCGATGCCGCTCCGCTCAGCCCTCGAGCAACCGCAGCCGCAACCGGTTGAGGGCTTCACCAGCCGCCAGCGTTTGGATCCACGCCCGCCCTCGGCTCGCACCAAAGCGCACACCCTCGCTGCTGCAGCCATCCGGGCCAGCGACCGCCAGGTGCACCAGACCCACCGGCTTGGCATCGCTGCCGCCACCGGGCCCGGCCACGCCCGTGATCGCCAGGGCCCAATCGGCACCGGTGGCGCGGCGCGCTCCTTCCGCCATGGCCTGGGCCACCGGATCGCTCACGGCACCGTGAGCGTGCAGCAACTCAGCCGGCACCCCCAAAAGCCCCTGCTTCACGCTGTTGGCATAGGCGATGACCCCACCAAGCCACACATCCGAAGCGCCCGGCACCGCCGCCAGGGCAGCCCCAAGGCCCCCACCGGTGCAACTCTCGGCCACCACCAGGGTTTGGCCGCGCTGGCGCAGCTGATCCAGCACCACCGACGCCAAGGACGCCTCATCAACGCCGAAGCAGAGCGCACCCGTGCGGGAGCGGATCTCGGCCTCCACCGGTTCAAGCAGCTGCG
>JBEDHJ010000141.1:0-4216 GCA_041174205.1 Cyanobacteriota bacterium
CTGCCTACGCTGGTTCAAATCCAGCCCGGCCCACCTTCCACATGCCCTTGTAGCTCAGCGGTAGAGCACTCCCTTGGTAAGGGAGAGGTCACGAGTTCAAGTCTCGTCAAGGGCTTTCAAAACCATCCCCGGGATTTTTGCAATCGAAGGCAATTTGCCTTCCCTTGCCTATCCGATTAGGCCAACATCGCGACATGAATGCCATCGGCATCGCGATGCATCCATCACCTCTGCGCTGTCTGATCGTGGAGGACCAGCTGATGTTCCTGCAGCTGCTGCGCTCCATGCTCGAGGCGCTTCCGGGCCTGGAGGTCTATGCCACGGCAACCAGCCAGGCCGAAGCCCTCGCCCTCTGCAGTGGCGAGAACCCACCGGATCTGCTGGTGCTGGATCTCGCGCTGCCGGACGGCGACGGGCTGGCGGTGGCTGAAGCGCTGCAGCAACGACAACCCGCGGCCCAGGTGGTTGTGCTCTCGGGCCAGGCCAGCAGCTTCATCTGCCCGGCCCACCTGCAACCGCTGATCCGCGGCGTGGTGGACAAGACAGCAGCCTTCAGTCAGCTGCAAAGCGTTTTGCAGCGCTGCCTGCCCTACGCCCCAGACCCGCTCACGCCACGCCAACAGCAGATCTATCGCCTCATCGGCCAGGGGCTCAGCAACAAAGAGATCGCCCGCACCGCTGAGCTCTCCATCGCCACCGTGGAAACACACCGCAAGGCCATCGCCCAAAAGCTGGGGGTGAGCGGCGCCGAGCTGGTGCATCAGGCTTCGCTCCTGGGCCGCCTCAGCCAGGAGGAGGGGCCATGATCCAGCTGCCCGGGCGTCTCTCGAATCGCCTGGCAGCGGTGAGCGCCCTGCAACTGCTGCTGGTGACAGGTGGCTTCAGCTTGTTCAGCTACAGCCTGGGGCGGCGCAACGGCCTGCAACTCAGCGAGACCTACCGCCAGAACGCATCCGTGGTGGAGCTGGCCACCCGCCTCTCCAACAAACTCAGCTACCCGATCTGGATCAACCAACTCAACCTCCGCTGGCTGAGCAACAAACCCGAGCGCCTGCGCGATGTGAGCGCCCTGAGCGAACGCTTCTGGACCCAGATGCAGGTGTTCCCGGTGGATTACATCAACCTCGGCACCCCTAACGGGGCCTTCGTGGGGATGGAGCGCAGCGCAGAAGGCGACCTGCTGCTCAATGAAGACACGCCTCGCAGCGGCCGGGGCGCCATGGCGATCTACGCCATGACATCCCGCGGCGAGCGCGGAGCCCTTCAGGAACGCATCCCGGGCATGGCCGCCACCCACGAGGAAGCCTGGTACGTGGACACCGTGAAGGCCGGCAAAGCCAACTGGAGCTCGATCTACGCCTGGGAAGACCAACCGGAGGTGTTCTCGATCTCCTACAACGCGCCCCTCTACGGCCCGAATCGCACTCTGCGGGGCGTGGTGGGCGTGGACATGGTGCTCAGCCATCTCAGCGCATGGCTGCAGGGGTTGTGGAAAGACCGCCAGGGCCTGGCGGTGATCGTGGAACCCAACGGCGACCTGGTGGCTTGCTCCATCGCCGAGCTCACCCTCAGCCGCCGCGGCGACACGATCACCCGCACCAACCTCACCCAACTGGCCAATCCCCTGGCCCAGCAACTCAGCCAGCGCTTCTTCCAGCAAGGGCGCCACGTCAGCCTCGATCCGGCTCAGGCGCCGCAGCGGGTGAGCATCGGCGGCCAGACCTACACCCTCCAGGCCAGCCCCTGGGGCCAGGCCGAGGGGCTGAATTGGCTCCTGCTCACTGCCCTGGCAGCCGACCCCAGCAACAGCGCGGCAGAGCGCCAGAGCCTGCTGGCGCTGCTGGGGGCAGCGATGGCGCTGGCGGGCGCCGTGCTGCTGATCAGCCGGCAGATCCAGGGACTGCTCATCCCCTTGAGCCAACTGGAGGCGGCATCCCGCCAGATCGGGGAGAGCCTCAGCGCAGGCGGCGCCTCATCCACACCCACCCTGACGTTCAACAGCGGCCTGGCTGCCAACGCAGGCGAAGAGCTGAACGCCCTGGATGGTGCCATCCGCGAGCTGGTGGAGCGCTACAACCAGCTCACAAGCGATCTGCAGGAGGCACGGGAGCGTGAACGCTTCCGTGATGCCCAGACCCTGGCCCTGCTCAAGGACAAGCTGCGCAGCAGCCTGCAGGCCGCCGCGGTCGCCCACGAAATCAACCAACCGCTCAGCGTGTTGCTGCTGCAGAGCCAACTGCTGCTCGAGCGAAGCCGGGCCAGCGGTGCCCCAGCGCTGCCGGAGAGCTGGCAGCAGCAGCTGCAGAGCATCCATAGCGAAGCCGATCGGGTGGTGCTCACGATCGAGAAGATGCGGGCGCTGCTGCGCAACGTGCAGACCGAGCACCAGCGACTGGATCTGCGCGATGTGCTTCAGAGCACCCTTCTCTATGCCCGCTCCGGCGGGGTCACCGCGCACATCCCCATCGACAGCTCAGGGCTCGATGACCTCGAGTGCCCAGCCTGGATCAACGGCGATGCCGTGCAGGTGCAGATCGCCATCGTGAATCTGCTGCGCAATGCCGCGGAGGCCCTCCTGCAAGCCGCCGTGGAAGAACCCTGGGTGGGGATCCACCTCTGCTGCCGGGGAGATCAATGGTGGGTGGAGGTGGCGGACAACGGCCCAGGGCTGGCCGATGACCTGCTCAACCAAGGCCCCCTGCGCACCAGCAAACCCGACGGCAGCGGCCTGGGACTGTTCGTGGTGCGCACCACCATGGACAACCACCACGGCACGGTTGAGAGCGGCCGTAGTCAACAGGGAGGAGCCTTGCTACGCCTGCGCTTTCCAGCTGCAGCCAGCCCAGACCTACCCACCATTGGGGATTGAACCCAGCCCGCCCCAACTTGCAGATTTTGCATAGGGAAGCGCTGTGGCCATGGCCGACATCCTGCTGGACGGATTGCCGGTGCTCGATCTACTGGAGATCACCCCCAGCACCAGCGTGGTCGCCCGAATCACCCAGCGCGACCAGAGCTCAATCTCCCGCATCTACCGCCAGGTGAGCCGCCGCCTGGGGCTGGAATTCCGCAAACACACCGACGGCCGCTACCGCGCCGGTTGCAATCAACTGCTCCTGGAAGGTCTTCGCCTCTCCTCCCAGTGGTTGCGCCTGCAGAGCGATCCCGCAGAGCCCCGGTGGATGGCCTGCGGCCATGCCGCACTGGTGTGCGCCGCCCAGCAGCCCAACCATCCCCCGGCGCTGATCCATCACGGCGAGGAGATGGAGCGGATCGAACCGCTGCTCCTAGAGCGGGTGCTGGATCTGGCTGTGCTCACCCGATCGGAAGCAGCCCAATCCACGAGTCACCCCGACCTGGTGGAGCTGCCGCTCCTGCGCCACGCCGGCGGGGTGGATGGGCTCGTGCTGCGCCGCGACTTGCAGGAGCAGCCGGCGCTCCAGGAGCTGGTCGCCGCCATCAGCAGCGGCTACCGGCAGCAGCTGCGCCAACATCCCGATCAGGAATGGCTGGGCTGAGCCCAGGATTAGATGCCGTTGTCCACCTCCATTGCCGCGATGCGGCAGCCCGTGAGCGCGGGTGAAACGCGCCCGCGCGCCTGGCGCCTGGAGCAGTTAGGGCGGCTGGAGCGGGCGATCGCCGAGCGCCGCGATGCCGTGCTGCAGGCCCTAGCGAGCGATCTGGGCAAGCCCCCGCTGGAGGCTTATTTCGAGCTGGTGGCGGTGCAGCAGGAGATCCAGCTGGTGCGCAGCCGCCTGCGCCGCTGGATGGCACCTCGCCCCGTAGGCCTGCCCTTGTTCCTGCAGCCCGGGCGAGCCGAGGTGATCAGCGAGCCCCTGGGTTGTGTGCTCGTCATCGGCCCCTGGAATTACCCCTTCCTGCTCAGCCTGCAACCACTGGTGAGCGCACTGGCGGCCGGCAACAGCGTGGTGCTCAAGCCTTCCGAACATGCCCCCGCCACCAGCGCCCTGATCGCCGAGCTGGTTGGTGCCGCCTTCCCCACCCACACCGTGCAGGTGGTGCAAGGGGATGGCTCCGTGGCGGACGCTCTGCTGCGCGAACGGTTTGATCACATCTTCTTCACCGGAGGAGAGCGCGTCGGTGGGCTGGTGATGCAGGCCGCCGCCCGCCATCTCACGCCAGTGACCCTCGAGCTAGGCGGCAAAAGCCCGGCCGTGGTGCTCTCCGACGCCGACCTGGCCGTGACCAGCCGGCG
>JBEDHJ010000142.1:0-4184 GCA_041174205.1 Cyanobacteriota bacterium
GCCCCAACAACGGTTCCATCGTTGAAGCACTGGCCGGCTACCAGTGGGGCGATGGGGCCTGGATGCAGGAGCGCGACAGCACCAACCCGCTGGATCAGCCGATCGCTGTCTATGAGATGCATCTGGGTAGCTGGATGCATGCCAGCGCTGATCAGCCCTACATCGAAGCCGACGGCACGGCTCGCCCGCCTGTGCCTGCGGCGGATCTCAAGCCCGGCGCCCGCCTGCTCACCTATCCGGAACTGGCGGATCGAGTGATTCCCTACGTGAAGGCTCGGGGCTTCACCCACATCGAGTTGATGCCCCTCTCGGAGCATCCGTTTGATGGGTCCTGGGGCTATCAGGTCACCGGCTGGTACGCCCCCACCAGCCGTTTCGGCAGCCCCGATGAATTCCGCGCCTTCGTGGACCGCTGCCACGCCGAAGGCATCGGCGTGATTCTTGATTGGGTGCCAGGGCACTTCCCCAAGGACGCCCATGGCCTGGCCTTCTTTGATGGCGCCCATCTGTATGAGCACGCCGATCCGCGCATCGGCGAGCACAAGGAATGGGGCACGCTGATCTTCAACTACAGCCGCAACGAAGTTCGCAACTTCCTCGTCGCGAACCTGGTGTATTGGTTCGAGCAATTCCACATCGATGGCATCCGCGTGGATGCGGTGGCCTCGATGCTCTACCGCGACTACCTACGCCCCGACGGCGAGTGGATCCCCAATGAGCACGGCGGCCGCGAAAACACCGAGGCCGTGCGCTTCCTGCAGCAGGCCAACCACGTGCTGTTCCAGCACTTCCCCGGAGCCCTCTCGATTGCCGAGGAATCCACCACCTGGCCGATGGTGACCAAGCCCACCGACATGGGCGGCCTGGGCTTCAACCTCAAATGGAACATGGGCTGGATGCACGACATGCTCGATTACTTCGAGCTGGATCCGTGGTTCCGCCAGTTCCACCAGAACAACGTCACCTTCTCGATTTGGTACGCCTACACCGAGAACTTCATGCTTGCCCTCAGCCACGATGAGGTGGTGCACGGCAAGAGCAATCTGCTGCACAAAATGCCGGGCGATGACTGGCAGAAGTTCGCCAACGTGCGGGCCCTGCTGGCCTACATGTGGACCCACCCCGGCAAGAAGACCATCTTCATGGGGATGGAATTCGGCCAGCGCGGCGAGTGGAACGTGTGGGGCGATCTGGAGTGGGAGCTGCTCCAGCACGAACCGCACCAGGGCCTGCAACGCCTGGTCGACGACCTGAACGTGTTCTACAAATCGGAGCGGGCCCTCTGGGGCGACGATTTCAGCGATTACGGCTTCCAGTGGATCGATTGCAACGACAACCGCCACTCCGTGATCAGCTTCATGCGCCGCGAAAGCACCACGGGCCGCTGGGTGGTGGTGGTGGCCAACTTCACCCCCCAAAGCCACTCCCACTACCGGATCGGCGTGCCGATGAGCGGCTTCTACACCGAAGTGTTCAACACCGATTCCGAGCGCTACGGCGGCAGCAACCTGGGCAACCTGGGCGGCAAGTTCACCGATGAATGGGGCATCCACGGCTACGAGCACTCCCTCGACCTCTGCCTGCCGCCTCTCTCGGTGCTGGTGTTCCAGCGGGATGAACAGCGCAGCCAAGAAGTCGAGGCTGAAGTTCGTGACGAAGCGCCAGAAGCCAGCGCCTGGAAGGCCTCGATCGGGGGTGCGTTCGGGTAGGTTCGCGCTTCGCGTCCCCATCGTTCATGACCGAAACCGCCCCCCTGCTGCTGCGCGCCGCCCGAGGTGAGCAGGTGGAGCGGCCCCCGGTCTGGATGATGCGCCAGGCCGGCCGCTACATGAAGGTCTACCGCGACCTGCGGGACCGCCATCCCGGTTTCCGCGAACGCTCAGAGAACCCTGATCTCTCCTTTGAGATCTCGATGCAACCCTTCGAGGCCTTCAAGCCCGATGGCGTGATCCTGTTCTCCGACATCCTCACCCCGCTGCCGGGGATGGGGATCAACTTCGACATCGTCGAGAGCAAGGGCCCCCTGATTCACGACCCGATCCGCTCGATGGCCCAGGTGGAAGCCCTGCGCCCCCTGAACCCCGCCGAGAGCATGCCGTTTGTGGGTGAGGTGCTCACCCGTCTGCGCAGCGCCGTGGGCAACCAGGCCGCGGTGCTCGGTTTTGTGGGAGCGCCCTGGACCCTGGCCGCCTACGTGGTGGAAGGCAAGAGCAGCAAGAACTACGCGGTGATCAAGGCCATGGCCTTCCGCGAGCCCGAGCTGCTGCACAAGCTGCTCGATCATTTCGCCGAATCGATCGCCGCCTACCTCCGCTACCAGATCGATTCCGGCGCTCAGGTGGTGCAGATGTTCGACTCCTGGGCTGGTCAGCTCAGTCCCGCTGACTACGACACCTTCGCGGCGCCGTATCAGAAGAAGGTGGTGGATCTGGTGAAGCAGACCCACCCCGACACCCCCTTCATCCTCTACATCTCGGGCAGCGCTGGCGTGATTGAGCGCATGGCCCGCACCGGTGTCGACATCGTGTCGCTCGACTGGACCGTGGATATGGCAGAGGGCCTCGCCCGTCTGCCGGAGCACGTGGGTGTGCAGGGCAACGTGGATCCCGGCCTGCTGTTCGGCAGCAAGGAGGCCATCCAGGCCCGCATTGATGACACGGTGCGCAAGGCCCGCGGCCGCAAGCACATCCTCAACCTGGGCCACGGCATCCTGCCCGGCACACCGGAAGAGAACGGTCAGTTTTTCTTTGAAGCCGGTAAGAGCGTGATGGAGCGCCTCGGAGCTGCCGCTTGAGCCCCCAGGCGTCGCCAGCCCGGATCCTGATCACCGGCGCCTCTGGGTGCGTTGGTCAACATATCGCCGAGCAGCTGCTGCGGGAAACCGATGCCCAGCTGCTGCTCTGGCTGCGGGATCCCGCCAAGCTCACGGCGGTGCCGGCCGATCATCCGCGCATCACCTTGCTGGTGGGCGACCTGCGCGATCCCGAACCCCATCGCGCCGCCATCGCCTCGGCCACGCGCATCATTCACACCGCCACCGCCTGGGGTGATCCCGAGCGAGCCCAGCAAGTGAATGTGGTGGCGGTGAAGCAGATGCTGGCGGCCACTGATCCGGCCGTTCTCGAGCAGGTGGTGTATTTCTCCACCGCCAGCATCCTCAACCGCGATCTGGAACTGCTGCCGGAGGCGATGGCCTACGGCACCGAATACATCCAAACCAAGGCCCAGTGCCTCGGAGAACTCGAGCACCATCCCCTGGCCCAACGCATCGTGGCGGTGTTCCCGACGCTGGTCTTCGGCGGGCGGGTCGATGGCAGCGGCCCCTTCCCCACCAGCTATCTCACAGCTGGCCTCCAGGAAGGCGCCCGCTGGCTATGGCTGGCCAAATGGCTAAGGGCGGATGCTTCGTTCCACTTCATCCACGCCGCAGACATCGCACGGGTCTGCGTGCACCTGGCCACCAACCCCCACCAGGCCAATCCAGAGCAGGGCCAAGGTGCTGTGCGGCGACTGGTGCTTGGCCAACCTTCCGTGACGGTGAACGAGACGGTGAAGCGACTGTGCCGCTGGCGCCGCAGCTGGCTGCCTCCCGTGGGCATCGATCTCCAGGGATGGCTGATCGAAGGACTGATCAAGTTGCTGCGCATTGAGGTGAATGCCTGGGATCGTTTTTCGATTCGCCAGCGCCATTTCGTGCACGAGCCGATCAGCCCACCAGAACGCTTTGGCCTGGTGAGCCATGCCCCCACACTCGAGGCGGTTTTCGAGGACGCCGGACTACCCCACCGCGGCTGAAACCAATTGGCGTAGCTTCGTCACCCGTGGACGTTTCAAATGTTGCGAACCTCTGCGCCATCGCTCACAGAGGCCTGGGCCGCCATCTAATTTGGCCGGGTTGCACGAGCTCCGATGCGCCGTCTTCTCTCTGTCATTGCCCTCTGCCTGGCGCTGGTGCTGGGTGCTGCCCCCAGCTTCGCTGCTGACGCCGACCACGGCGCACAAATCTTCTCGGCCAACTGCGCCGCTTGCCACATGGGTGGCGGCAACGTGGTGAACGCCGAGCGCACCCTCAAGAAAGAGGCCCTCGAGTCCTACCTGGCCAACTACAGCGCTGGCCATGAAGAGGCCATCCAGTATCAGGTGACCAACGGCAAGAACGCCATGCCCGCCTTCGGCGGCAAGCT
>JBEDHJ010000143.1:0-5564 GCA_041174205.1 Cyanobacteriota bacterium
TCCGCCAGGGAATCGGCGGAATCCACCAGGATCACGTCGCCCACCTGACGGATGCTCTGCAGCGGCATCCAGCGGGGCAAGCCCGGCAGGAAGCGGGTGAGCGGGTTATCGCGCAGACCCAGCGCTACCACCTCGCGGCGGTCGATATCCACCACCACCTCACCCACCACGCCCAGCCGACGGCCGGAATCGCGCGTAATCACCTGGGTGCCCATCAGCTCCGAGCGCAGCCAGAGGCGATCGCTTGGGGTGGCGGTCGGGTCGCTGCCGGGAGGGGTGGTTGTCATGGGCGCATTGTGGCCGAATGGCAAGGCCTGTCCGTCAGGCCGCTGGTGGTAATCCCACCACCTGGGTGTGGGCGCCGCGCGCCTGGGTCACGCCGATGGTGCGGGTGGCGGCTCCGATCATCGGTCTGCGGTGGCTCACTACTAGGAACTGAGCGGCTTCGGCCTGCTGGGCGATCAGGGCCGCCAGACGTTCCACGTTGACCCCATCGAGGAAGCTGTCCACCTCGTCGAGGGCATAGAAGGGCGAGGGGCGGAAGCGCTGCAGAGCAAACAAGAAGCTCAGCGCCGTGAGCGACTTCTCACCGCCGCTCATCGAGGCCAGCCGCCGCACCGCCTTGCCTTTGGGGTGGGCCACCAGGCTGAGGCCCCCATCCAGGGGGGATTCGGTGTTCTCCAGCTGCAGATGGCCTTCGCCATCGGAGAGGCCGGCGAAGATCTCGCGGAAGTGGCCGTCCACGGCATTGAAGGCCTCCATGAAGGCCTCCTGGCGCAAGGTGGCCACCGTTTCGATCCGCAGCAGCAGCTCTTCGCGCTCCTTGCAGAGCACATCGAGGCGCTCCTGCAACTCCGCCAGGCGGGTTTCCAGCTCCTCCAGTTCTTCCAGCGCCAGCATGTTCACCGGCTCGAGGGCCTCCATGCGGGCCTGCAGGCTCTTGAGTTCCGCCTGCAGCGCCTCCAGGCCGTTGGCGCGCACCTCCTCGGGGATGTCGGGCAGGGGATCCGGCAGGTCGCGTTGGAGTTGCTCCAGCCGCAGGGCGCCACTGCGCAGTTGCTCGGCCAGGGCCTCCAACTCTTCCCCCAGGCGCTGCAGTTCCCATTCCTTTTGCTGCAAGCTCTGCCGCTGCAAGGAGAGCTGCGCTTCGGCTTCATCGCGGGCGCGGCGCCGTGCGCCAAAGCGCTCCTGCAGTTCCTGTTGGCGGGCTTCCAGCTCGGTTCGTTTGGCCTGATCGGCTTGCTGCTGCTCCTTCCAGGCGGCCCGCTCAGCCACCAGGGCATTCACCGCCTGCACCAGTCGTTGTTCTTCGCCGCTGAGGGCCTGCAGCTGGCTGGCCACGCGCTCCGCCGCCAGGCCGCGCTCACGCCGAGCCGCCAGCAGGCCATCGCGCTGCTGGCGGGCGGCGGTGAGGGCGGCATCAGCAGCTTCCAGCTCCTGCTGCAGCCCCTGCCAACGCTCGCTGTCCCCGCTGGCCTGGGCACTGGCCTCCTGGGCCTCCAGCTCCTGCAGGCTTTGCTGCAGAGGTGCCAGCTCAACGGCAAGCCCTTGCAGGCGTTGTTGGCCGCTGCTGAGATCCGCCTCGATCTGGGCGATGCGGCTGTTGAGCTGATCGCGGCGCTGCTGCAGGGGGCCATGGGAGCGCTGGGCGGCGCTGCGTTCGGCCTCCAGGGCTGCGCGGCGCTGCTCCAGGCGGCTCAGCTGCGGCCGCAGCTCCTCCAGTTGCCGGCCCAGTTCTGCTTCCTTGCGGCGGCTGGCGCTGAGGGTTTCCCCCAGCTCCAGCAGGCGGCGGCGCAGCGGCTCGGCCTCATCCGCATCACTGGCTGCGCCAAAGCTCAGCTGGTTGCCGCGTTGCTGGAAGCTGCCGCCGGTCATGGCGCCGCTCTTCTCCAGCAGCTCGCCATCGAGGGTGACGGCGCGGGCACGGCCTAGCTCCTGGCGGGCGCTGGCTAGATCCCGGAACACCAGCGTGTCGCCGAACACATAGCGGAACACCTCGCCGTAGACGGGCTCGAAGCGCACCAATTCCACGGCCCGGCCCACCAGGCCATCGCTGCTGCTGCCCCCTGGGCCGTTGCCCCGCTGGAAGGCGGCGCTGTTGCCGCTGGAGCTGGCGCCGCCCTGGATCTTGTTGAGCGGCAGGAAGGTGAGGCGGCCGGCGCGGCGGCTCTTGAGCAGCTCGATTGCCCGGGCGGCGATGCGGTCGTCGTCGACCACCACTTGGCCCAGGCGGGCACCCGCTGCCACTTCCAGCGCCAGACGGTGCAGCTCCTCCACCTCCCCCAGCTGGGCCACCGGGCCGTGGATGCCATCGAGGCCGGCCTCGAGCAGTAGGCGCAGGGCGCCGGTGCCGCGGCTCTCCTGGATCGTTTCGCGACGGGATTCGAGCCGGGCGATCTCCCGCTCCAGCGTCACCTGTTCCTGCTCAAGCCGCTGACGGGTGCGCTGCTGCAGGGCCAGCGCCTCGGCCAGCTCCTGGGCCCGGCTTTGCTGAGCCTGCAGGTCGTTGAGCAGCTGCTGCCATTCGCCCTCCAGTTGGCTGAGGGAGCTGGCGACGCCATCACTGCTGGCGGCCTCATCGGCCAGCTGTTGCTGCAGCTCGCCGAGCCGCTCCTGCTCCTGGCGCAGCCGCTCCGCCAACTGCTGTTGTTCCGCCTGTAGCGGCGAGAGCCGGGCCTGGAGGTCTTGGCGCCGCTGGCTGCGCTGCTTCTGCTCCTCCATCCAGCTGCCGCTGCGGCCGGCCACTTCGCCGAGGCGACGGCGTGAGAGTTCCACGGCGGCCTCGGCGCTGCGGCAGCCGGTTTCAGCCTGCTCGAGGGCTGCGTCATCGTCGGGGGCGGCCAGCTGGCTTTGCTGTTGGCGCAGGTCGCCTTGCTGGCGTGCCAGTTCCTGGCGCTGGCGCTGCAGCTCTTCAGCGCTGAGTTGATGCTTCTCGGCCTGGCGGGCCAGTTCGCGGCCGCTGGCCTCAAGGCCAGCCAGCTCCGATTGCACCGCCAGCAGGCTGTCTTCGCCGAGGGCTTTCACTTCGGCCTGCAGCGCTTCGAGGGCTTGGGCGGATTGCTCCAGGGCAACCTTGGCTTCGCTGATGGCCTCGCGATCGCTCTGCTGCTGGCGGCCCAGGGCCTCCTGGCGGCTCTGCAGCTGCCGCTGCTCTTCTTGGGCCTGCTCAAAGCTGAGCACCTGCTCCTGCAGACGGCCTCGCTGGAAGCGCTCGCGCAGGTCTTGATAGGTGCGGGCTTTGGCGCAGTCGCGCTCCAGCTTCTGCCGCGACACCAGCAGCTCCTGCTGCACGATCGCGCAGCGCTCCTCGCGCTCTTGCACTTCCGTGAGCTTGCTGCGGGTCTGCTCGATACGCGAATCGAACAGGGCCACGCCGGCCAGCTCATCGATGATGCCCCGCCGCTCCCGGGCACTCATCGACACGATGCGGGTCACATCGCCCTGCATCACCACGTTGCTGCCTTCGGGATCCACCCGCAGGCGCCGCAATTGGGTCTGCAATTGCTGCAGGTTGCAGGCCACACCGTCGGCGCTGTAGCTGCTGGCGTAGGTGCCACCGGGGGCGATGCGCAGGCGGCGGGTCACCGACCATTCCTGCTGGCCCGGCTGGATCCAGGGCCCCTCTTCGGGCGGCTCCAGCCCGGCTTCGGCCTCATCGGGCTGCCAGTCGCGCAGGTCGAAGCGCACCGTCACCACAGTTTCAGCCGCCTTGCCCTGCTTGAGCATGGAGCTGTTGACCAGATCCGGCAGGCGTTCCGCCCGCATGCCGCGGCTGCTGGCCAGGCCCAGGCAGAACAGCACACCGTCCAGGATGTTGCTCTTGCCGCTGCCGTTAGGGCCGGTCACCACCGTGAAGCCCTGCTCGAGGGGGATGGTCATCGACCCCCCGAACGACTTGAAATGCGTCAGCTCTACCTGATTGATGTGAACCAACAGGCCCGAGCGCCGAGCAGCAGCAAGCTAGCTGAACCCCTGACGTTTTCAAGAGGTTGTCCTTAGCTTGGGCGCAGCCCTGTGGTTCGCCTCGGCCCGTCACCTGCATGGATCAGGACTCTTACCAGGACTCACCTCCGCCCAGCGGCGATCAGCCGGTTGATGCCCAGCCGGGCAGCTCGGCCACGGCCACCCAGTTCCGTGAGCGCTTCGAGAGCCTGCTGCCCTCGATCCAGAAGGAGTGGCCCGAGGTGGCCCGTCACACCCTGGAGGCCACCCGCGGCAGTTTCGACACGGTGGTGGAGGTGATCGCCCGCCAGACCGGGCGCACCAGCGAGGGGGTGAAACAGCAGCTGCTGGATTTGGTTCACGTCACCGGTGATCAGGCCCACCATCTGGCCGATTCGCTGCGGCCCCTGGAAGAGCAGCTGGAACAGCTGCTGGACGATCTCAACGCCAGCCTGCGGCCCCGGATTGAGAAGCCAGTGCGGGAGCGGCCCCTGATGGCTCTTGGCATCGCCGCGGGCGTGGGTGTGTTGGTGGGTCTGCTGCTGGCTTCGGGCCGGCGTTCGGCATGACAGACAGCAATGGCAGCGGCAACGGCCGCGAGGAGCGCCGGCGCGGCCTGCCTTTGGAGGCCGCGTCACGGGTCACTGGCCTGGTGACCTCGGTGATGGATCTGCATGTGCGGATCGCTCTGAAAGAAGCCGATCGTGAAAAGCGGCGGTTGGTTGCTGGGGTGGTGTTGCTCTGCGGCGGTTTGGCCACCCTGCTGCTCGCCCTGGTGGCGGGCGAGCTGGCGTTGCTGTTCTGGCTGGTGATGCTGAAGAGCTGGGGCTTGATCCAGGCCTCGCTGGCGCTGGTGGTGGTCAACCTGCTGCTCGCCGGAGCCCTGTTGCGCATCGGTGGTCAGCTCACCAAAGGCCCCTACCTGCCGGAGACGATGGCCGGGCTCACGAAGACAACCCGGGCTCTGGTGGGGCGCTGAGCCACCGGCACACCGGTGGCAGTGACAGCCCCTGCACCAGCAGGTTGAGGATCACGGCGATGAACACGATGCTTTGGCTGTTCTGGGCCAGTTGAGCCGCCAGGGCTGGATTCAGGCCCTTGAGGTTGGGGATGGCGGTGGCCACGTTGAAGGACAGGGCCAGTGGCACCGCTCCACGCAGGCCGCACCAAGCGATCAGGGTGGAGTCGCGCAGGTTGAAGGGGGAGAAGCGCTGAAAACAGAACACGCTCAACGGTCTGGCCAGCAGCATCAGGGCAGCGGCGGCTGCGGCTCCGGCGGGCAGGCAAGGCACTAGATCAGCCGGGTCCACCAACAAGCCGAACAGCAAAAAGATGCTGATCTCGGTCATGGTGTTGAACGGCAGTAGCACCTCCTGAATGCTCTGGTGATTGATCTGGGTGTCCTGATAGTTGAGGTTGGCCATGAACACCCCCGTTACATAGACGGCCACAAAGCCCGATCCACCTAGGAAGTGGGTGCAGCCGTAGTCCACGAACGCGATCGACATCGCCACGATTAACAGCTGTTCCTTGTCGATCACAAAGCGGTTGATCACCAGCTTCGCCACATATCCGAAGCCAATCCCCACCAACAGACCTGAACCCAGCTGTTGCAACAGATC
>JBEDHJ010000144.1:0-9163 GCA_041174205.1 Cyanobacteriota bacterium
CCCCCACCAGGCTGCTGCCCCCCGCCACGAGCATCAGACCCGCCAGGGCCATCACGGTCACCTGGCTGAGGTTGAGGGGGTGTTTGCGCCGGCCCAGGAGCAATTCGGCCGCCTTCCCGCCCAGAAAGCCGAGAAATGCCCCCAGCAGGAATTGCCGCACCACCTCCACCAGCAGCGGCGCAATGGCGGTGTCGCGGCTGTGGGGCAGGGCGATGGCCAAGCCCGCCAGCACCACGGCGATGGGGTCGTTGAAACCGGATTCGCACTCGAGCAGGTCGAGCAGGCGACGGGGCAGGCGCTGCCGCAACGGCTTGAGCAGCGTGAGCACCGCGGAGGCATCGGTGCTGCAGAACATGGCACCAACGAACAGGGCACCCGCCACACCCAACACGGCGTGGTGACGGCTGGGCAAGGTCTGCACCCCAAACACCACCAGGGCCAAGGCGCCGGCGGTGAGCAACGAGCCGAGGGTGGCGAGCCGCAAGGAGGGCAGCAACACCTGGCGCATCTGCTGCCAATTGGCCGCCAGTCCACCGAAGAACAGCACCAACACCAGCGCCACCTGGGCCAGTTGGTCGGCCTGGGCCAGGTTGAGCAGGGCCGCCGGCTGACCGGGCCCCGCGTTGATGTTGTTGTCGATCAGCAGACCGAGCACCAACACCAGCAGGATCCCTGGCACGCGGATCTGGGAGGCGATGTCGTCGAGGAACAGCGCCAACAGCAGCAGGCCACCGAAGAGCACCAGCAGCAGAGCCAGGCTTGGGGGCACAAAACCAGGAGCGAGGAGAGGGCTCTAGCCTGCCTGCACGACAGGATCCGCGCCATGGCTGAAACGCCCGCCACAGCAACTCCCCCTGTAGCAGAAGCCGCCGCCAAAAGCGCGATCAAGAAGGGCAGCCTGGTGCGGGTGAACCGCAGCGCCTACGCCAACAGCCTCGAGGCCCAGGCCAGCGACACGGTGGCGCCCGACTACATCTTTGAAGGCCCCGCCGAAGTGCTGCTGATCAAGGGCGACTACGCCCAGCTGCGTTTCCGGCGGCCTGTGCCCGATGTGTGGCTTCGGGTCGACCAACTGGACGCGGTCTGAGGCCTGACCGCAAAGCCTTAGATCTCAAGCCGCCGCCGCTCCTCGTGCAGACGCGTTCGGCGATGTTTGGCTTCCCGCAACATCTCGCGGCCGTCGCGCAGGTAGCTGTCGACGTAGCCCATGGTGTAGCGCTCAAGTTCGGTGAGCGCGTCCTGCACTTGGGAGAGACAGTGATACACGCTGAGGCTGAAGCCCATGGCTGAAGCAGGAGCCGCCATGGAGCGATACAGCACGTCGACTTTCTCCATGCGGGCCTGGCTCTGCTCGAGGAACGAGCAGAAGGCTTCCATCAGCTGATCGTCATAGGGATCAGCGGAGAGGGCGCGCAGCTGCGCCGGGAAGGGGTTGATCACCTGGGCCAGCAAGCGATCGATCGGGGCATACACCTGCTGGAGCCAGGCCAGAAGCTCGGCGTCGCCGCGGGCGGCCTGGGCCGTGGCCTTGCGGGCAGCGCGGCCTGCAGCGGCAGAGCGAGCGGACCCCGTGGCCACAGGTGGATGCGCCCGATCGTGAGCAGCGCGCCGATCGGCGTCGCCGAGCACTTCCCACGCCGCATTCAGCTCCAGGATTCGATGCTCATCGCCGCCAGCATCCGGGTGGTGCTGCTTCACCAGGGCGCGATAGGCCGCCTTGATCTCGGCAGCGCTGGCCGAAGCGACGACTCCCAACACCTGATAGGGATCGCGAGCAGACGGAGACCCGGGCAAGGGGGATCAAAGGCAGCAACCATCCTCACAGGCCGCCACGGCGGACCTGCAGCGACAGGAACAAGAAGTGCAGAAAGAAAGCATCTAGTAAGCAGACAAAAAAGCCCCCCGCTGATGCGGGAGGCCGAGAATTTTGGTGTGTGAGTGTGCGCGAGGAGTGATCTGATCAGACGATCAGAACTTGAAGCCCACCTGGATCACACCACCGAAGGCGTTGAAGGTTTCGCCAACAGGGGTGTTCTGGCCGGCAGGACGGCTCTGGTACATCAGAGCGGGGGTCACGCTGATGTTGTCCGTGACCTGGAAGTTGTACCACCACTCCCAGGTGTAGTTGCCGTCGTAGGGGGTAGCGCCCGAGAAGGTGGAGGTGGTGAAGGGAGCCTGACCCACGCCCATACCGGCGGAGTTGCCCTTCACGAACACATCCTTCCACTGCAGACCCACCATCCAAGACTGAGCGTTCTTGGTGTCGATCTTGACGTCATAACCACCGGTGAAGCCGGTGATGCCCCAGCCAGCGCTGACGGAAGGAACCCAACCGCTCTGGGAAGGCTGCCAGTAGCCGTTGATGGCGAAGCTGTTGGTCGCAGCGCTACCTCCACCGAGTGCCTGGATATCAGCACACTTGGCCTTGGATGCAGCGTAGGTGTACTGAGTGCCGGAGCGGATGTCAGTACCACACTGGCCGTAGCGATAAGCACCGGTGAGGCCCCAGTTCTGACCAGCACCACCCAGCTGAGCCAGGAAGGAACCAGCGCTGGAATCGGTCATGACGCCGCCCACTTCAGGCGCGCCATATGCAGCGTTCTTGGCCACGTAGTTCACGGCAGCGGCGAGATAGGGATTGCCCTTCTTCACCTTCTGCTTCCACACCAGGCCAACACCGGCGCCGGTTTCCTTGTTGTAGACACCGGAGGTACCGAAGGTGCCGTAGAGGAAGTCGCTCAGGTTGGACTTGTACACCGAGGGGGTGATGGCCAGCATCTCGGTGTTACGGACCAGAGCACCGATGGTGGTCTTCAGCTCGTTGCCCACCGGGAAGGTGTAGTACAAGCGGTCAACATCAACCACATTGGGACCAGCCTTCGATTCGAAGGACTTGTCCAGCTTGGTGACGCGGTACTGACCACCGTCGAAGGCGGATGCGGCGTAGTTACCAGAGCGCAGGCGGGTGCGCAGCAGGTCCTTACCTGTGAAGCTGGTGTCGAAGCTCAGGCGAACGTCATAGTTGAACACCCAAGCGGAGTAGAGGTTCTCTACGCCAGGACCCATGTTTTGGTCTTTGGCGGAACCGCCATAGGTGTAAGCACCCATGTCGAAGGTGGCCTCGCCCTTCAGCTTGGTGGTGGTGGAGAACTGGGTAGCTTCCAGCTCAGCAACCTTGGCCTCAAGGCCATCCACACGGCCCTTCAGAACGGCGAGTTCCTTCTCGAACTCCTTCATCAGGCGCTTCAGCTCGTCGGTCACTTCGGTGATCCGGTCGAGGCAAGCGTTCAGCAGTGCGGCCGCTTCATAGCGGGTCATCGCACGGCCACCACGGAAGGTGCCGTTGGGGTAGCCGGCCACGCAGCCGTAGCGCTCGATCAGGTTGCTCAGAGCCTGATAAGCCCAGTCGGTGGGCTGCACGTCGGAGAACTGGGTGATCGAAGTCACCTGCTCCTCAGAGCCGTACTGGCTCACGCCAGCAATGTTGAGATCAGCAGCCGATGCAGCCACAGGAGCCATCAGGCCCAGGGCAGCAGGCGCCAGAAGAAGCTTCTGGAACAGTTTCATGGTCCTCACACCAATTGAGGGAGCTCGCAAAACGAGCACATCGACCTTACCGGCCAGCCCCAACGCGCCCACCCGCATCAAACACGCTGCGATGTAGCGCAGAGCACATGGCTGCACAACAAAAAGCCCCGACAAGTGCCGGGGCTTAATGAGGACAACGAGGTGTGTGTGAAGAGAGAAGGGCTCAGGTGTGTGAGGAATTGAGCCCCGTAGAGATCAACAGATCAGAACTTGAAGGTGGTCTTGATCAGACCGCCGAAGTTGTTAACCGAGCTGTCGTTGAACTTGCCGAGCTGACCAGCGGTCTGGCTCAGGTAGTAGAGAGCAGGGGTCACGCTGATGTTGTCGGTGACTTGGAACTTGTACCACCACTCCCAGGCGTAGTTGCCGTCGTTGGGGCTACCACCCAGATCACTGGGATTCTGAGTCACGAAGGGGGTCTGACCCACTGCCATGCCCAGAGCATTGCCCTTGATGAAGGCATCAGCCCACTGCAGGCCCACATACCAGGACTGAATGCGGGTGCCATTCAGGTTGCTGACAGGACCGAACTGAGCGTCACCGCTCAGGCCAGTGATGCCCCAGCCAGTGCTGATGGAGGGAACCCAGCCAGACTGGGAGGGCTGCCAGTAGGCGCTCAGACCGATGGTGTTGCTGGTCACACCTTCACTCAGGCTGCTGAAGCCGTTGTTGTTGCCGAACGAAGCCAGCGGAGTACCAGCAGGGATGGAGGTGCCGTTGCCGTAGGTGTAAGCAACAGCTGCGCCCCAGTTGTCACCGGCGTAGCCCACCTGGGCGGTGAAGGTCTCGTTGGAACCGGCAGTGCCGATACCACCCTCAGCAGGATTGCCGTTCTGGCCGTCCTGAGCCACGTAGTTGATGCTGGCGCTGAAGCCGTTCTTCTCGTACCAGATACCAGCACCGGCACCCAGGTTCAGGCTGTAGGCAGCGGGGGAACCGGCGTAGGTGAACACGTCAAGGACGGTGTCAGCCGGGTACACGCTGGGCCACATGGCCAGCATGTCGTCCTGACGGACGCGGCCACCCACGGTGATGGTGAAGTCACCAGCGGGGAATTGGTAGAACAGTCGGTTGATGCCGACAACGTTGGAGCCAGCCTCACCTTCCTGGAAGGCCACTTCCAGAGAGTTGTTAGGCAGATTGCCGTTGGCGTAGGCGGTGCTGCCGAAGTTGCCGGAGCGCAGGGTGGTGCGCAGCAGATCCTTACCAGTGAAGCTGGTGTCGAAGATCAGGCGAACGTCGTAGTTGAAGGTGGTCGCACCTTGAGCAGCCTTCAGGGCATCAACGTAAGCGTCGTTGCTGCCGCTGTAGTTGTTAGCACCCAGAACGAAGGTGGCGATGCCCTTCAGCTTGGTGGTGGTGGAGAACTGGGTGGCTTCCAGCTCAGCAACCTTGGCCTCGAGGCCATCCACGCGGCCCTTCAGAACGGCGAGTTCCTTCTCGAACTCCTTCATCAGGCGCTTCAGCTCGTCGGTCACTTCGGTGATCCGGTCGAGGCAAGCATTCAGCAGTGCGGCCGCTTCATAGCGGGTCATCGCACGGCCACCACGGAAGGTGCCGTTGGGGTAGCCAGCCACGCAGCCGTAGCGCTCGATCAGGTTGCTGAGAGCCTGATAAGCCCAGTCGGTGGGCTTGACGTCGGAGAACTGGGAGATGCTGGTGACCTGCTCCTGGCTGGCGTACTGGCTCACGCCAGCAATGTTGAGATCAGCAGCGGATGCAGCCACAGGAGCCATCAGGCCCAGGGCAGCAGGCGCCAGAAGAAGCTTCTGGAACAGTTTCATGGTCCTCACACCAAAAGAGGAATTGGGCGCAATGCGCCGTGTGGCCATCTTCCGGGACATGCCAGGCCCAACACAGGCGCTCTGTGCCACAAAAGCCAATGGCATGTAGCAACCAACACCCAAACATCCGTTGCCGTTGCTCGCCCAGACTTCTCCTGATCTCCCCCGCCGCGCCCAGTGTTGAAGCGACCCTCCTGGCTGTGGTGGCTGGCCCTGCTGGGGATCTGGTTGTTGGCCACCGCCGCCGATCGCCTCTGGCTCGCCGCTGATCTACGCCTGCCCGCCTGGGACCAGGCCGACTACCTCAACAGCGCCGTGGATCATGGCCGCGCCCTGGGCCTGTTGCCCGGTGGCGGCTGGCGCGGCTGGCAGGCCCTGCTCGATCTCTCCCCCAAGATTCCGCCGCTGGCCTCGCTGGTGAGCGGCAGCGTGATGGCCGTGGCCGGCGAGCAGGCCGATGCGGCCAGCTGGGCGCTGAGCCTGTGGCATGGCCTATTGCTTTTGGTGGTGGGGCTGTGGGGGCGCCAGTTGCTCGGCCCAGGCTTCGCACTGCTGGCGGCAGCGCTGGTGGCCCTCGCCCCCGCGCTCACTGGCCTGCGGGTGGACTTCACCCTCGACATGCCCCTCACCGCCAGCTGCAGCCTGGCCCTCTGGCTGTTGTGGCGCTGGCAGCGGCCCGAGGCAGGCGGCCGCTGGGGCCAAGCCCTGCTGGCGGCCCTGGCGGTGGCCGCGGCGCTATTGATCAAACAGAGCGCCCTACTGGTGATCGCCCCGCCGGCCGTTTGGGCCTTGCTCCAGGCCCAGGGCCAGCCGCGGCGGCGCTGGCAGGCGTGGGCCGCCGTGGCGGTGGTGTTGGCCCTGCTGTTGCCGTGGCTGCACCACAACTGGATCACCACCCTGGGCGGCACCGAACGGGCCGTGATCAGCTCAGGCGCCGAGGAAGGCGATCCCGGCAGCCTCGATCCCCGCAGCCTGATCTGGTATCCGCGGCTCTGGGGCGAACAGCTCGGGGCTGCCACCCTCACAGCAGGTCTGGCGGGGCTGGCGCTGCTCGCCTGGCAGCAGCGCGGCCGCTGGCGGCAGCCCTGGCCGCCGGGTTGGGCCTGGGTGCTGGGCTGTGCCATCAGCGGCTGGCTCTTCACGAGCCTCAGCCCCAACAAAGACGCGCGCTACATCGCACCGGTGTTGCCGCTGCTGGTGTTGCTTCTGGCCCGGGGCTGGTGGGAGCTCGGCCACTGGATCGCCCGGCAACGCGGCCAGGGCTGGGCGGGCTCACTGCTCGCGGCTGGATTGGTGGGCGCTGCCGGCATCGATGCCCAGGCGAGCCTGCGCCAGCTGGAGCGCAGCCCCAGCAGCAGCGTGGCGACAGCGATGCAAAGCCTGCGGCAACGGGTGGGCGAGCAGCCCACCACGCTCTTGATCAGCGCCAGCAGCCCTGATCTCAACGAACAAACCCTCACCCTGCTGGGGCGCCAGCAAGGCGGGCAGATCCTGGTGCGGCGGCTGGGGCGTGCTCCCGGTCAACAGGAGCTGGCGCTCGAGCAGGGGCGCTGGTGGCTCCTGGCCAGCGGCGATCAGGGAACCACCCGCCCATCGGCCCGGGCCCTGAGCCGGGCGGTGCGGCGGGATGGGCGCTTTGAGCTGGTGCAGAGCTGGCCGTGGAGCAAGCAGCGGCGGCTCGAGCTCTGGCAGCGCAGGGGATCAGCCGCCAGGCCCGTGGGCTTCGAGCAGCAGTTCATCCAGCTCGCCCGGGGCATGGAACAAGGGCCAGCGGGCCTCAAACCCGTGTTCGAGGCCATCGGCCCCTGGCATTTGCTCGATCCCAACTTCAGCTATCAAGGCAAGGTGCAGCAATGGGCCGAGGCCCAGCTGGCCAGCGAACCCTCCAACCGCGATGCCCTCTGGAGCCTGGCGCTCCTAGCGGTGCTGCAGAACCGACCAGCCCAGGCCGATACCTGGTTTGCCCGCCTGGAGCACCAGTTGGGCCGGGGCAGCTGGGCCAGTGCCTACCGCAGCGTGGTGTTGCTCGCCGACTGGAACAGCTGCAGTGCCGCCCGGGTGGCCGATGTCCAAGGCGCAGACGCCGCCCGCTCCGAGGCTTCAACCGTGCTCCAGGCCCTGCGCGACCTCGGCCGCAGCCTCTGCTTCGACCCGCGCGGCCCGCTGGCCTTAGGCGGCAGCCTGCCACCAGCGATTCACACCGTGACCCAGGAACTGAAGCAGCCATGAGCCAGCGCCTGAACCCTGAGCAACGGGTGTGGCTCGCCGCCGGGGTGTTCACCCTGCTGGGCTGGATCCTGCAGATCTGGCGGCTCCACAGCCTCGCCGCCACGATGGATCAGGGGATCCTGTTTCAGGTGCTCTGGAACGGCCTGAGCGGCCACCCTTTCGAAAGCACCCTCTCCTCTCAGCTCTCCACCAACGTGGTGCACGGCGGTGAGCTGCCCGCCATCGGCTACCACCGCCTTGGCCAGCACTTCACCCCCACCCTGGCCCTGTGGATTCCCCTGGTGGCCGTGTTGGGCAAGTGGGCCCTGCCGATGCTGCAGGTGGCGCTGATTGCCGCGGCCGGCCTGGTGCTGCACCGCATCGCCCTGCGGCGCCTTTCGCCCGACCTGGCCGCGATGCTCACCCTGGCCTTCTACGGCGCCAACGCCGTGATCGGTCCGGCCCTGGGCAACTTCACCGATCTGAGCCAGCTGCCGCTGTGCGTGTTTGTGCTGCTGCTCGGGCTGTTGGAGCGGCGGCTTTGGCTCATCCTGCCGGCCGCGCTCTTGCTGCCCCTCATCCGCGAAGACACCGGGGTGGTGCTGGTGGGCATCGGCGTTTGGCTCTTGGTGAGGCAGCGCTCGCGCTGGCCCCTGGCCCTGGCCTTGATCGCCTGGGGCGGCGGATGGGTGGTGCTGGTGACCAACGTCTTGATGCCGCTGTTCAGCCACGACAACTCCCGCCGCTTCATGGTGGAGAACTTCGGCCAATACCTCCAGGGCCAGGAGCAGGCCAGCAGCCTGCAGATGGCAGCCCTGGCGCTGCGGCAACCGCTCACGCTGCTGCAGGAGCTGGTGAGTCCCCCGCGCGACACCTTGCTCTATCTGGCGGGGCAAGGGCTACCGCTGCTGTTCATCCCCTGGATCGCGCTGGATAGCTGGCTGCTGATGGGCCTGCCCCTGTTGGGCCTGCTGTTGGCCCAGGGCTCCAACAACCCCCTCTCGATCAACATCCGCTACACCTATTTAGTGGTGCCGGGGTTGTTTGCCGGCAGCGCCCTCTGGTGGGAACGCCACCAACAGCTGTTTGCCTCGCGGCGGCTGCGGCGGGTGTGGGCGGGCTGCATCATGCTGTCGCTGCTGTTCACCCTCGGCAGCAATCCCAACCGCAGCCTCTCGTGGCTGCTGCCCGACAGCGTTCAACCCTGGGTGCATCGCAGCCCCTGGCAGCAGTGGCAGCACGCCCAGAGCGCCCATGCGGCGCTCGCTGCCATCCCGGCTGACGCCAGCGTGTCCGCCAATACGCCCCTGATCCCCCATCTGGCCGCCCGCCAGGTGCTGGTGCGTTATCCCGACCACACCACCTACCAAGACCGGCAGGGCCAGGCCCATCCCGTGGACTGGATCGCCGTGGATCTCGACCACCAACGCCGCTACGCCGCCGCCTTCCCACAGGAGCAGAAAGCACTCAAGAAAAGCCTGCGCCTGCTGCGCTCCAGCCAGACCCAGGGCTACACGGTGCAGCAGCTCAGCGATGGCGTGGTGATCCTGGAGCGCAACGGCCCGCTCAATCCTTCAGCCCAG
>JBEDHJ010000145.1:0-5272 GCA_041174205.1 Cyanobacteriota bacterium
TTATTCCTTTCGAACTTCTCGCGAGCCATGATGAAAAAGAATCGGGGGGTAAATGGGTATGGGAAAGATCAGGAATTGCCCTGATTCTTGGAGATGATGGCTTCTGCCACATTGCGAGGAACTTCCTCGTAGTGGCTGAATTCCATCGAGAAGATACCCCGACCCTGGGTCATGGATCGGAGCTGGGTGGCGTAGCCGAACATCTCGGCCAGAGGCACCTTGGCCTGGACCTTGGACTGACCATCATCGATGGACTGTCCTTCAACCTGGCCGCGACGGGAGGAGAGATCGCCGATGACGGACCCGAGGAAATCCTCAGGCACCTCCACCTCAACCTTCATCATCGGCTCAAGCAGTACAGGGCTGCACTTCTTGACGCCGTCCTTGAAGGCCATGGAGCCGGCGATCTTGAACGCCATCTCCGACGAGTCCACATCATGGTAAGACCCGTCGATCATGGTGACCTTCACATCGATCATCGGGAAGCCTGCAATCACGCCGGACTGACAGGTCTCCTTCATGCCGGCTTCCGCCGGGCCGATGTACTCCTTGGGCACGACACCGCCAACGATTTTGTTGACGAATTCGAAGCCTGAACCCGGCTCGCCGGGCTCCATTTCGATCACCACGTGGCCGTACTGGCCCTTACCACCGGTCTGACGGGCGAACTTGCCCTCACCCTTGGCGCTGGCGCGAATGGTTTCGCGATAGGACACCTGCGGAGCACCGATGTTGGCCTCCACCTTGAATTCGCGCAGCATGCGGTCCACCAGGATTTCCAGGTGGAGTTCGCCCATGCCGGCGATCACGGTTTGGTTGGTTTCCGGATCCGTGCGAACCCGGAAGGTGGGGTCTTCCTCGGAGAGGGATTGCAGCGCTTTGGAGAGTTTCTCCATGTCGCCCTTGGTCTTGGGCTCCACGGCCACCGAGATCACAGGCTCGGGGATGTAGAGCGATTCCAGAACGATCGGATCGGAATCCACGCACAGGGTGTCGCCGGTGGTGGTGTCCTTCAGACCGAGCACAGCGCCCAGGTCGCCGGCGCGCAGCTCATCCACTTCCTCACGATCGTCGGCCTTGAGCACGATCAGGCGGGAGATGCGCTCTTTCTTGTCCTTGGTGGAGTTGAGCACATAGCTGCCCTTCTGCAGCACACCGGAGTAGATGCGCACGAAGGTGAGTTTGCCGAAGGGATCGGCCATCACCTTGAAGGCCAGGGCGCTGAAGGGAGCGCTGTCTTCGGCGGGACGCACGGCCTCGTCGCCGTTGGGGAGCACGCCCTGGATCGGGGGCACATCCACAGGGGCGGGGAGGTAGTCGACCACGGCATCCAGCAGCAGCTGAACACCCTTGTTCTTGAAGGCCGAACCGCAGAGCATCGGCACCAAGCCGTGCTTCAGCACGCCCTCACGGATGCCCTTGCGCAGCTCCTCTTCGCTGAGTTCGCCTTCTTCCAGGAACTTCTCGATCAGGGCTTCGTCGGTTTCGGCGACGGCTTCCATCAGATAGGCACGCCATTCGGCGGCCTCATCAGCCATGGAGGCGGGGATATCGGTCTCTTCGATGTCCTTGCCGAGCTCATCCTTGTAGATGAAGGCGCGGTTCTTGACCAGATCAACGATGCCGCTGAGTTCGCCTTCTGCACCGATCGGCAGTTGGATCGGAGCGGCCTTGGCCTTGAGGCGATCCTTGATCTGGCCGTGCACCTTCAGGAAGTCGGCGCCGGTGCGGTCCATCTTGTTGACGAACACCATGCGGGGAACGCTGTAGCGGTCCGCCTGACGCCAAACGGTTTCGGACTGGGGCTGAACGCCGCCCACAGCACAGAACACGGCGATCACGCCGTCGAGCACACGCATGGAGCGCTCCACCTCAATGGTGAAGTCCACGTGGCCGGGCGTATCAATGATGTTGATGCGGTGATCGCGCCAGCTGGTGGAGATGGCGGCCGCGGTGATGGTGATGCCCCGCTCGCGCTCCTGGGCCATCCAGTCGGTCACGGCTGCACCGTCGTGCACCTCACCGATCTTGTGAACCACACCCGAATAGAACAGGATTCGTTCGGTTGTGGTGGTCTTACCGGCATCAATGTGTGCCGCAATACCAATATTTCGTACGCGTTCTAGGGGATAGGCGCGAGCCACGGGTTAGGTCTCCGGGAGGGGAATCGACAAAAAAGCGGGCGTCACTCTACAAGTCGGCCTCCGGCCGACTTGTACGGGCGGCGATCAGTAGCGGTAGTGAGCGAAGGCCTTGTTGGCTTCGGCCATCTTGTGGGTTTCTTCGCGCTTGCGAACGGCGCTGCCGGCCTCATTGGCGGCATCCATCAGTTCGCCGGCCAGCTTCTGGGCCATGCTGGGGCCGTTGCGGGCGCGCGAGAAATTCACCAGCCAGCGCAGAGCCATGGCGGTGCCGCGCTCCTGACGCACTTCCATCGGCCTGATAGGTGGCGCCACCCACGCGGCGAGCACGCACTTCCACCAGGGGAGTGGCGTTCTTGACGGCGGTCTCAAACACTTCCAGGGGGTCTGCGCCGGTGCGCTCGCCGATCAGGGTGAAGGCATCGGAAAGGATCCGCTGGGCGGTGGATTTCTTGCCGTGCTTCATCAGACGGGCCACGATCATGGTGGCCAGGCGGCTGTTGAACTGCGGATCGGGAAGGATCGGGCGCTTCTCGGCGGCGTTGCGGCGGGACATAGACCTGGAAAAGGGGAATCAGGAAACGGCTACGGCTGGAGAGGAATCACTCCTTGGGCGTCTTGGCGCCGTACTTGGAGCGGGATTGACGGCGATCCTTCACACCGGCGGTGTCGAGGGTGCCGCGAATGATGTGGTAGCGAACACCGGGCAGATCCTTCACACGACCGCCGCGGATCATCACCACGGAGTGCTCCTGAAGGTTGTGGCCGATGCCGGGGATGTAGGCCGTGACCTCGAAACCGGAGGTGAGACGCACACGGGCAACCTTGCGCAGAGCCGAATTCGGCTTTTTGGGCGTGGAGGTGTACACGCGGGTGCACACGCCACGGCGCTCAGGGCAGGCGCGCAGGGCAGGCGACTTGGTCTTGCGGGTAAGGCGCTGCCGCTCGCTGCGGATCAGCTGCTGAATCGTGGGCATCGAGGGCCGGTAAGGAGGTCGGAAAAGCCCGACCATTGCGACAATCCGCCACCTTACTTTGTCGCCTGCACCCCAGCCCCCACCGGCTCGTCGCTGGGGCTGAAGGCGGCGCCACAGGCGCAGATGCGCAGCTCACGGCCGGCACGCACCAGAAAACCTCCACCGCTGAGATCGCCGCGGTAGTCCAGTTCCAGGCCGCCGAGACGGTCGCTTTGATCGCCTGGGGCGAACAGGGTGATGCCATCGGCGCGGGCCACCGGCACGCCGGCGAGGTGGCCGGGGCGGATTCGGATCACCCAGCGCTCGCAGCTGCCATCCACCAGGTCGAGGTGCATCATCCCGGGCGTTCCAGCCACGGCGGCCTGCCGTCCCAGTTCAGCGGCGGCAGCTGCCGTGAGGCGCAGGCTGTGGCCCTTGGGCATGGCGGAGACGAGTGGGGCGTTCGGCTCAGTGTGTCAGGGCTTGCTCGTGGCGTGGGCCTGCTCGATCCGCGGCACCAACCCCAGGCCGTTGTGCACGGCGGCGGCCACACCACGACCCTTCACGGTGTGCACGTCGGCCAGCACCAGCCCCGTGGAGCTGCCGCCGTCGAGGTTGAGGGCATCCTGCAGGCCCTCTTGCCGCATCAGCAGCGCGGTTTCCATCAGGCTTGGTCCAGGGTTATTCACCCCCTGGATCGTGATCAGCCACAGCTGGCGGCCATCGCTGGCCACCACGGTGCGGGGAGCTCCCTGGGCAAGAAAGCCGGAGCTGAAGCCTTCCGCCGTGCCGTTGAGCACCACCCGGCCGTTTTGCAGCAGCAGCGGTCCACCACCGAGCACGTTGGGCTTCTCGCCCACCGCACTGCTGGGACGGCTCTGCAGGTTCAGCCGCTCGCCGTTCTGCCAGGGCACGCTGACGCCGCCACGGGCCACGATCAGCAGGTCCCCGTTGCGTAGGGGCACGCCTCGGTTCAGCTCCCCCAGCTCAAAGCGCTGCTGCACCACGCCTTGGCGCAGCAGCACGCCCATCTCTGTACCCGTGATCGGCTGGTAGCTGCTGCCCCAGTCGGCGGTGTAGCGCGCCAGGCCTTTCTGCACGTAGCCACTGTTCACGCTGGAGACGCTCCAGCGCTGTCCGCTGCTGTCCTCGATGGTTTCGATCAGCATCAACCGATCGAAACTGGGCAGCTCGCCGGATTTCCAGCCAGCTGCGCCGCGGTTGAGGATGGGGCCGGAAAGCCAGCGCCCCTGCTCGCGCATGGCCCCAAGGGGCAGGCGATTGACGCGGTTGAAGTAACCCCCGTTGATCGCGATCAGGGCGTCGTCCTGCCGGGCCAATTGGCTGAGGCTGCTGAGCCCCTGCATGCCATCGGGGCGGTTGAGCGGCTTGAGCTCCAACGGCACCCGCTGGGGATCGAGCCGAACCGTGTTGATCAAGAGTTGTTTGCCGCCGACGCTGGCCACGCGCCGTTGCACCTGAAGCCCCTGGCTCTGCAGGGCCAGCAGGCGTGGATCGCGTTCCGGGACGGGTGTTGCTGGGGTGGCGTCGCTGGTCGCCGCTGCCGGCAGGTCGAGCACCAGGCGCCAGGGGCCCGAGAGGGTGAGGGTCTGCCCTGCCTGGGGCACCTCCAGGCTGAGCCAGCCGCTGCTCTGGCTGGGGTTGAGCCCCAAACCGCGCAGCACCTGCAACTGCCCCGCTGAGGCTTGGGTGCTCACCAGCAGCCGGCCGTCGCCGCTGCGCACCAGAGCCGGGCTGCTCAGGTCGAGCACCACCCTGCGGCCGCTGATGCCTTCATCGCGGGAGCGGATCGCCTGCAGCGGCCCGGATGGCAGCACCAGAAGCAGTTCGCGGCCGTTGGCGCTGTAGCGCACGCCCACGGCTTCCAACAGGGCAGATGCCGGCACAGCCACCTCGTCGTCGAGGCTGCGCTGCCGGTTGGCCGGCACCTTCAAGCTGCTGCCGAACCATTCGAGCTCGATCCCGGCGTCAGAGCTGCTGCTGCGGCTCACCCCCAGCTGCCCCTCGAGAACCTCCAGGGGGAGCCACAGCTCACCGTTCTCGATCAGCCAGAGGGCTTGCTGACGCTGGCCGTTGATGTTCAGGCTGTTGCCGTCGGCCCGCCGGCCCAGGGGTTGCTGACGCTGCAGCGGCGCCGCGGGGGCAGGCGCTGGC
>JBEDHJ010000146.1:0-7299 GCA_041174205.1 Cyanobacteriota bacterium
GCCGTACTGGCTGAAGAGGTCAAGCAAATCCTCTTGTTCGGCCTGGAACGAGAGGTTGCCGATGTAAATGGTCATTCCTTGATGCGGAACCTGAAAACTGATCCGTGGGTGCTGCGGTTCCGGGAGGAGCCAGTATGCCGTTGAATCTCTGTCAGCCTACAGGTGCGTGGTGGACGAGATCCCCGCTGCAGCTGAGTGGAAGCGGTGGCGCTGTTGAGGTGAAGAGGCTTGAAGCAAGACCGAAGGGAAGCGGAAGAAATGCCCCGATCCCCAACTATTGTCCGATTGTCAGTGAACCCACACTCGTAGCGAGCGCCTCCCATGACGGCACCCGTGCCCTGGAGTCTGGCCTGGAGCGAAGACGGCGAACTGGCTCCTCAGGATCGCTTTGATCTGCTGCAGAGTTTGGTGGCTTGCGAGACCGAAACCGTGCAGCCCGCTCTGGTGCTGGCCGTGGAGCGCCTCAGTGTGGAGCAGCTGACGTTGCTCTCGTGTGACTTGTCGACGGAGGGGCTCACCGGCCTTTGCGCCTGAGCCCCGTTTGAAGACGATCAGTCGCGGGAGCGGCTGATCTGCAGTTCGCGGTTCATCACCTTCAGGCGCCGCAGACCCTGGAACACGTCCTCGGGCATGCCCTGGGGCAGATCCACAAAGCTGTGGGCATCGAAGATCTGGATGCGGCCGATGCTGCGGCCGTTCAGGCCAGCTTCATTGGCGATGGCGCCCACGATGTTCCCGGGCTTCACGCGATCGCGCCAGCCCACCTCGATGCGGAAGCGCTCCATGCCCGATTCCGGCGGACCGGATTGATCCCTGGGGCCGCGGCGGCCCTGGCTGCCCATGCCGGGACGCTCCTGGCGGCGGCCATCGCGGCTGTCGCGCCCATCACGGCCGCCGCTGTTTTGGCGGATCCAGCTTTCATCGCCCTGCACCAGCAGGGGCTGAGCGCCCACCATCAGCTGCAGCGCAGCCAGGGCCAGTTGCTCGGGTGAGGCGCCGCTCTCCTGGCCGACCCGCTGCAGGATTTCGCTCAGCAGAGCGCGCTCCTCGTCGCGGCCTTCCGTGGTGAGGCCGTCGGCCAGCTGTTGGCGCAGGCGGTCGAGCCGGTTCTGGTTGATCGTGGCGTTGCTGGGGATCTCCATCGGCTCGATCGGTCGGCCCACCGCCCGCTCCAGTCCGCCCAGGAAGCGCCGCTCCCGCGGGGTGACAAACAGGATCGCGTCGCCGCTGCGCCCGGCCCGGCCGGTGCGGCCGATGCGGTGCACGTAGGCCTCGGAGTCGAAGGGGATGTCGTAGTTCACCACCAGAGTGATGCGGTCCACATCCAGGCCGCGGGCAGCCACATCGGTGGCCACCAGCACATCCACCGTGCCGTTCTTGAGGCGCTCAATCGTGCGCTCCCGCTGGTTTTGGGCCACATCACCGTTGAGCACGGCCACGTCGTAGCCCTTGGCTTCGAGGGCTTCGGCGACGGTGACCGTGATCGCCTTGGTGCGGGCAAAGATGATCACGCCCTCCTTGGTTTCGGCTTCCAGCACACGGCTGAGCGCTTCCAGTTTCTGGGGGCCGTTGACCGTGATGAAGCGCTGGCGAATGCGGCTGGAATCGGCGCCCTTCGTCTTGATCGTGACCTCAGCGGGATCGTTGAGGTATTTGTGTGAGATGCGCCGGATCTCGGGTGGCATCGTGGCGGAGAAGAGCACCACCTGGCGCTGGCTGGGCAGCTGCTCGAGCACCCACTCCACGTCGTCGATGAAGCCCATGCGCAGCATCTCGTCGGCTTCATCGAGCACCAGGCTGCGCAGGCCCGAGAGATCGAGGGTGCCCTGGCGCATGTGGTCCATCACCCGGCCAGGGGTGCCGACGACGATCTGCACGCCGCGCTTGAGGCGCACGATCTGATCGCGGAAGTCAGCACCGCCGTAGACGGGCAGCACCCGCAGGTGCGGCATGTTGGCCGCGTAGCTCTTGAAGGCATCGGCCACCTGGATGGCCAGCTCACGGGTGGGGGTGAGCACCAACACCTGGGGAGTGCGCTGGTGGGCATCGAGGGCCGCCAGCATCGGTAGGGCGAAGGCCGCGGTCTTGCCGGTGCCGGTCTGGGCTTGGCCCACGAGGTCGCGGCCGAGCAGCAACTCGGGGATGGCCGCCTTCTGAATCGGGGAAGGCTCCTGGTAGCCGATGGCGGTGAGCGCATCGAGCAGTTCCGGTGCGAAGCCGAAGCTGGCGAATCCCTCGGCGCGGGCGGGGATCACGGTGGTGCTCACCTCAGCGGGTGAGGCTTCGCTGGGTGTGGGGAGATCGATGGCGCTGAGATCAACGGCAACGCTGGGCTGGGACACGTCGATTTGGGAATCGGCGCGTTGATCCATCGAGCCGCTAGGGCTCTCACAAATGCTCTGGGTCACGGTCTGAATGGCTGGGCCTGGAATGTCCTTCGTCGACAGGCCGGCAGACACCCTGGAAATGAAGCGTGGAGCTACAGACTTGGTCGCTGCAGCGATGACGCTTCGAATAACTGCCTTGCCCTACACAAAGGGTCGCCGGTGAAACCTAACACCCGGCTGATGTGGCCCCCTCGATGAGGCGTTGGTAGTCGTCCTCCAGGCGCTCAATGTCGTCTTCACTGAGCCAATCACCCCGCTGCACTTCCACGATCAGCAGGTCTTGGTCGCTGGCGCTGGCCCGATGCACTGCACCGCAGGGCACCTCCAGGGTGGTGCCGGGGTGGGCCGCGATGCGCCGCCCATCGCATTGCAGCTCACCGCAGCCCTGCACCACCACCCAGTGCTCAAGGCGGTGGTGATGGCGCTGCAGGCTGATGCGAGCGCCGGCGCGGATGCAGAGCCGCTTCACCAGATACCCCTCGCCGCTGCCCAGGGTTTCAAACCAGCCCCAGGGTCGCTCGACAACATTCGCCATGGCCCGGAGGCTAGGCAGCCCCAAGCGGTGTGACCAGCAGGGCGTGCTCCCGGGCTCGGGTCAGGCCCGTGTAGAGCAGGCGCGGATCGCTGTGGCGGCTGGGGGGCATCAGCAGCAACACCTGGCGGTATTGGCTGCCCTGGGCCTTGTGCACGGTGAGGGCTAGGGCCGGTTCGGCACCGGCCAGCCGCGCCGGATGCAGCAGGCGCTCTCGGCCCATCCACACCAAACGCTCCCCATGGCGCTCCACCAACACGCCGATGTCGCCGTTGGCGAGATCCTGTTCCGGTCTGTTCTGGCGGTTGAGCACTGGCGTTCCTAGGGGCCACTGCTCCAGCGGACTGCGCCAGGCACTCCCCAGCAGGGCTCGGTGCAGTGCCTCCACGCCCCAGGGTCCCTGGCGCAGCGGGCTGAGCACGATCAGCTGCTCCAGTTCCGCCAGCAGGGCATTGCTGGTTTTTGGATCCAGTTGCCCCTCCATCCAGCCCAGGGCGCAGCTGAGCTGCTCCAGCCGTTGCTGGTGCTCCCGTAGTGGGCTGAGCACCGCCTCGGGCAGTCTCTGCATCGGAGCTTCGAGCCAGCGCAGGTTGTCGGTGGGGCTCAGCTGGCCCAGGGAAGGTCGCAGCTGGGTTAGCGGATCGGGATGGGCCAGGTCTGCGGCCTGGCGCAGCTGATCGGCGATGGCGGCAATGGCGCCGTTGTTGCGGTAAGTGGTGCGCAGCTCAATCACCGCTGCCCCAAGCCGCTGGCGGGGTTTGGGGCGGCAGAGCTCCTCGAGCACGGCGCCGGTGCCGACGGGGGGCAATTGGCCTGCATCGCCCACGAGCACCAACCGCGCTGCGGCAGGCAGAGCCTCCAGCAAGGCCGCCATCAAGGCCAGATCCACCATCGACAGCTCATCCACCACCAGCAGATCGAGCTCCAGGGGGCGGCGCTTGTTGCGGCCAAAGCGGCCGCCGCCCTGGGCCTCGAGCAGGCGGTGCAGGGTGGAGCAGGGCAGGCTCTGCAGGGCTGGCCCGCCACTGGCTAGGGCTGCACTGAGCCGCGCCGCTGCCTTGCCGGTGGGTGCCGCCAATTGCACCCGCAGCTCGGGGCGATCGCCCAGCGCAGCCTCAAGCATCCGAGCCACGCTGGAGGTCTTGCCGGTGCCCGGTCCCCCCAGGAGCAACACCATGTGTCGCTCCAGCACGGCGCTCACCGCTGCGCGCTGTTGGGGATCGAGCCCAGCCAGCGCTTCCGCGCTCAGGGGCATCGCTCTGGTGGCTGGCAGGAGGGTGTCGGCGCGGCTGGCCAGGGCGTCGAGGCAATCCTGCAGTTGCTGATGCCAGCGCCGCCAGCGCAGCCAGCGGCCGTGTTGTACCAGGGGCGCCTCAGCGCCGGGGGGATGCAACCAGCCGCTGGCGGCAGCGGCGCTCAGATGCCCTTGGGGCCAGGCCGCCGCCGTCACAGCCTCGGGGGGATCAGCCTCTAGATCGAGGCCGAGCTCGCCCTGCTCCAGGGCGTCGCTGAGGGCGGCGATCAGCTCCAGCAGCAGCGCCTTTGCGTCGGCGTCAGCCGCTGGCAAGTGCCGCAGCAGGCTCTCCCCCAAGGCAGCGGCCAGGGAAGACAGGCCTGGCTGGTTTGCGGCTGTTGGGGTCATGGCTGGCCCTCCCGCAGCAGTTGATCGAGGGCCAACAACCGCTGCAGGGGTGGGGTGTCCACCAGCACGCCTGGGACGCCTCCCTCGGGATCGGCAACCGGGCCGGGCACCCCGCGCAGAAACACATAGGCGTAGCCGCCGAGGTGTTGTTCAGGGCTGTAATCCGGCAGGCGCCAGCTCAGGTAGCGGTGCAAGGCCACCAGATAGAGGTGCGCTTGCAGGGGGTAGTGGCTGCTGGCCATCAGTGCGGCCATGGCTGGCTGGTTGTAGTCGTTGGGGCCGCAGCTCACCACCTGCCCCTGGGCATGACGGCGGCCCAGCCAATTGCTTTTCCAGTCGCTCACCCACCAGCGCTGCTGCCACTGGAAGACCAGATCGATTGAGCCGGTGAGAAAGCCGCGGCTGGCCACGTTGAGGCCCCGCAGCTGGCGGCCGTAGTCGGCGCCAAAGCGACCGCCAGGGTGCTGCTCAAAGGCGGCCGCCAGGCCGCTGCTGCGCACCAGCCGGCCCTCCGCTGCCTGGGCCAGGGGCAGATCGAAGCTGAGCTCACTCAGCCAACTGCCCTCCGGCAGATCCGCCAGGCGGCAAGCTCCCAGGGCACCGCCAAGCGGTGTGAGCACCAGCTGCTGCAGCCCCTGCAGCAATGGCTCGAGTTGTTGGCCGTCGAGCCCGGCGCGCTCCAGCTCCTGGCTCAGCAGCGGCCGGATCGGCTCGGGGTCGCGGGCCAGGGCGGCGAAGTTGAGTTGCTCGAGCATGCGGTGCAGGGCATCGCCGGGGCCGGCACCACGGGGGAAGTCCGCCAGAGGACCCCGCTCGGGCCAGTTGTTGACGGCGGCATCGGCTGCGGTCTGTGGGGCCTCCTCCGGCACCGCTTCACCACTCAGGGCATCGGTGTCGCGGCCCTCGTCTTGGGTTTGCGGCGCCAGCGGGGCATCGCTGTGGGTCCAGGCCGAGTAGCTGGCGCGGCCCCAGCGGCTATCGAGGCTGCGGTTGGGGCGCGGACCCAGCTCCAGCTCCCCCTGGCTCGCTGGGGGCTGCCAGGGTTGTTGCGGCGCCGGCAGTGTGGCGGGATCGATCGGCTGCAGAAACGCGAGGTCTCGTCCCTCCAGCCAGGGCTCCAGCGGGTTGCCTGGTTCCGCCTGGTCGCCGCCAGGCCAGCCGAGCACCAGCAGGTGCCTGGCGCGGGTGCAGGCCACGTAGGCCAGGCGCTCTGCCTCCTGCAGCTGGGCTTCGCGGTCTTGGCTGGCGGCGGCACGACCGGGGCCCCAGTGGGGGTTGAGGTGTAGATCGAGCCGCGGCGCGGCGCTGCCGGCGGGCAGCCAGCGCCGTCCCGGTCGGCGGCCCCCGGCGCGAGGTGGTTGGGGTGCCTTCCAGAGGTAGGGGCAGATCACCACCGGATACTCCAACCCCTTGCTGCGGTGCACGGTCACCACCGCAATCGCTGATTCAGCCGCATCACTGCGGCAGAGGTGGTCATCGGGGGTGTCGCGCTCCTCCTGCAGCCGCAGGTTGCGCAGCCAGTCCGCCGCCGCCAGGGCGCCCATGCCCTGGCTGTGCATCTGCTCTTGCACCAGCTCCGCCGCCTGCTGCAGATCCGCCAGGGCACGCCCCCGCAGCGACAGCCGCGCCAGGCCATCGGTGCCGAGGAGCTCGCCGAGCACGCCCGTGAGCCCCAACCGGCCCAGCTGCTGCGCCCAGTGGCTGAGCTCGGCGGCCAGCTGATCCCAACCCTGGGGGCTGGTGCTCTGGATCTCCGCTGCCGACCAGCCCAGCAAGGGTGAGGCGGCCAGCAAGCGCTGGCGCCCGGGATCGCCGGGGCTGGCCAGGGCATCGAGCAAGCGCTGCAGGGCTGCGGCCCCGAGGCTGTCGAACACATCGCCGCGGCTCACCAGGCGGCTGGGCAGCTGGCGCCGCTCCAACGCCGCCCGCAGGCTTTCGGCCTGGCTGTGGCGGCTCACCAACACGCATAGATCTCCTGCTTGCAGCTGGCGGCGCTCTCCCCCCTGCTCCAGCTCCAGGCCGCGCTCCAGCAGCTGCTGGCAGAGGCCTGCCACCTGCGCATCCAGCCCAAGCGGATCGAGCGGCAACAGCTGCAGGGGCTCTTCGCCGGTGGGCAGCACCAGTTGGCCTTTGCTGGCCTTCGCCTCCACGGCCGGCACCTCCAGCTGCGAGCGCACCAACCCCGGGGCCATCAGTTGATTCAGTGCGGCCACCAGGGCGGCGATGGAGCGCCGGTTCTGGGTGAGGCCATAGCGCTCGTCCGCCAGATCTGCTGCCTGGCGGTAGGTGGCCAGTTCGCCGCCGCGGAAGCGGTAGATCGCCTGCTTGGGATCGCCCACCATCACCAACAGATGCCGGGCGGGTGTCTCCCCGAAGGCGCGCTGCAGGATGCGCCACTGGATCGGATCGGTGTCTTGAAATTCATCGATCAGGGCGGCCCGGTAGCGCTGGCTCACCGCCGTGAGCAACGGCGAGGCCTGCTCAGGGTCGGGCCCGGGATCGAGCTGCTCCAGCAGTTGAGAGAAGCCCATCTGGCCCCGGCGCTCACGCCTGCGGGCCAGTTCCGCTCGGCCCCAGTGGGCGAAGTGCAGCAACACCAGTTCGGCCGGCCCATCCACCAAATCAGCGATCGCTTCCAGCAGGGGCCGTTGCGGCAGCGACACCCGATCGCCGTGGGCTGGGGCGGCCGTTTTGCAGAACACCCCAGGGTGGAAATAGGTGAGCAGATCGCTCTGGCG
>JBEDHJ010000147.1:0-5740 GCA_041174205.1 Cyanobacteriota bacterium
CGTCTGCTGTTGAGGGAGCAACCGCGAGCAAATCGATGTCTGAATAGGCATCCCAGTCGCCCCGAGCCAAGGAGCCAAACAGCCAGACCTCTGATCCGGGGTGATGGGGAAAAACCGCGCCCACTTGTTGGCGCAGCTGGTCAAGCCTGCTGCTCCGTAGGCGCTCTCGGATGGAGGCAAGGCTGGCCATGGCATCAGGCTAGATGGAATCTTTTCAACGCAGGTGGCTGCGATCGCTCTGCCGCACACCCGCTTTGGGGCCCAGTTCAGCGCGTGCGGCCTCTACCGCTGGACGCTCCAGCGCGCCTGGAATCCAGCTCGGCCGCGGCTGCTGTTCATCGGGTTGAACCCATCGCGGGCGGATGCGGAGCGCGACGATCCCACCCTGCGCCGCCTGACCGGTTTTGCCCAGACCTGGGGCTTCGGCTGCCTGGAGGTGGTGAATCTGTTTGGCCGCTGTTCGCCCAGCCCCGCCGTGCTGCGCCGCTGCAGCGATCCGATTGGCCCCGAGAACGATCATTGGCTCAAGGAGGCCCTGGCCCGGCTGCAGCCCCAGGCCGGCGATGCCTTGTGGCTCGGTTGGGGCAACAGTGGCGTCTGGAGGCAGCGGGATCAGCAGGTGCTGGCGCTCCTGGCGGCCAAGCTTCCCGCGGATCTGCCGCTCTGGGCGATCGGCCTCACTGCCAGTGGCCAGCCCCGCCACCCCCTCTACGCCCCAGCTGCTGCACAACCCTTGCGGCTGCAGCATCCTGGGGCTGTGCTTCGGCTCGCTTCCCGCTGATGGCCCGGACCCCCAGTCGCTACGCGATCCATCTGTTCTTGGCGGGTGGGCACACCCAGGTGGTGCACTTCCCCACGCTCGATGCTTTTCAGCAGTGGTACGGCACCGTGCTGAATGCCGGCCCTGCTGACGCTTTTATCAACGTGCCGATCACCGAGCTCCCCGGTGAGTATCTGGTGGTGCGGCCCAGTGCCGTGCAAGGCATCAGGGTGGAGCCGATCTACGGCGCCCTGGATGACGACGAATTCTGAGCTGATCTGGGGCGCCTCCTTCTTCTCCGGCTCCCTGGCCCAGCTGATCGCCCGCCTCAGCGGCTTGCCCTCCGTGGTGCTGCTGCTGGCCCTGGGGCTGCTGGTGGGCCAGGCGGGTCTGCATCTGGTGCAACCGGAAGCGTTGGGGCAGGGGCTCGAGCCCCTGGTGGGGCTGCTCGTGAGCCTGGTGCTGTTCGATGGCGGCCTGAAGCTGCGTCTGGCCGGGCGCGAGTTGCAGCGCACGGTGATTCAGCTGGTGCTCGTGCGCGGCGTGTTGGGGCTGGTTGGCGGGGCGGCGCTGGCCCATCTGTTTGCGGGGCTGGCTTGGCCGCTGGCCTGGGTGTTCGGTGCGATCGCACTGGCGACAGGCCCCACGGTGATCTCGCCGATGGTGCGCCAGATGCGCTTGGTGCCGGGGTTGGCGCAGGTGTTGGAAGCCGAGGGCCTGATCCTCGAGCCGGCTGCGGCCGTGTTGGCGTTGCTGCTGTTGCAGTTGGCCCTGGGTGATGTGCCGGCCTGGCAGGAGGTGGCTGGTTTGCTGCTACTGCGCCTGGGGGGAGGTGCCCTGTTGGGTGCCGTCGCTGGTGGGCTGCTGGGGCTATTGCTCGAGCGGCTGCCGGCGGATGCCGATGGTTTGCGGCTGCAGCTCTCCCTGGGGTTCCTGTTTTTGCTGGTGGCTGGCACCCAGACGCTCCTGCCTGAAGCAGGTTTCCCGGCGGCGGTGATGGCCGGCGTGGTGGTGGGTGTGCGACTGGATCAGCAGGCCACCCAGCTCGATGAGCTGATCTTTCAGTTGGCGCAGCTGGCGATCACGGTGCTGTTCCCGCTGCTGGCGGCTGACCTCTCCTGGGGGGAGCTGAGCCCGCTGGGCTGGGGTGGTGTGGTCTGTGTGTTCGCCCTGATGTTGTTCCGCTGGCTGGTGGTGCAGGTGGCTGGGCTTGGGATTGCATCGCTGGCCTGGCGCGACAAGTTGCTGCTCAGCTGGGTGGCACCCCGCGGGATCGTCACCGCAGCTGTGGCAAGCCTGTTTGCCCTGCAGCTGGATGCCGCCGGTGTGGTCGGAGGCGGTTCCCTGAAGGGGCTGGTGTTCCTCACGATCCTGATCACCGTGAGCGTGCAGGGATTCACCGCTCCCTGGCTGGCTCAGCAGTTGGGGCTGGTGGCTTCAGAGGCTGCGCTCGATCCGGCTGCGGGCCTCGCCGCTGGGCTGGAGCAGCAGCCAGGTGGTGAGCAGGTCGGGCCCCTGCAGGCTGCCGAGTAGGGCGGCGCGCAGGGTTTTCATCAGCACGCCTTTCTTCACGCCGGCGGCGGCAACGGCCTCGCCCAGCAGCGCCTGCGCGGCATCGGCCGTCAGTGGGCCTTCAGGCAGCCGCTCGAGCAGTGCCGCCAGGGCTGGGCGTGCTCCATCGCTGCCCAATTGCTGCTGGGCCGCTTCGCCCAGCTCGGGTCGCTCGAAGAACGGGCGGGCCTGCTCGATGCCGTCCTGGAGGGTCACCAGCGATGGGCCGATCAGGGCGGAGAGCTCTTGCAGCCAGGCGTGATCGGCCTTGTCACTGTCCCAACCCTGGGCGCTCCAGAGGGGCAGCAGGTCCGCCAGCAGCTGCTCGGGGCCGCGCTCGTGCAGCACCTGGCTGTTCAGCCAGTTGAGCTTGTCCCAGTCGAAGCGGGCGCCGGCTTTGTTCACCCGATCGAAGGAGAACACGCCAGCTGCATCGGAGAGGCTGAAGCGCTCGCCCATGCCCTCCGGCGGCGACCAGCCCAGCAGGGTCATGTAGTTGGCCAAGGCATCGGCTGTGTAGCCCTGGTTGCGGAAGTCGCTCACCGAGGTGACGCCATCGCGTTTCGAGAGCTTCTTGCCCTCCTTGTTGAGGATCAGGGGCGTGTGGGCAAACACCGGCGCTGGGGCACCGAGGGCTTCGTAGAGCAGCAGCTGCTTGGCGGTGTTGGCGATGTGGTCTTCGCCGCGGATCACATGGGTGATCGCCATGGCAGCGTCGTCTACCACCACCACCAGGTTGTAGAGGGGATCACCGATCTGATCGGCCGGTGCCCGGCGGGCGATCACCATGTCGCCACCGAGATCGGCGCCACTCCAGCGCATCTCACCGCGCACCAGGTCGCTCCAGGTGATCACGGCGTTGTCATCGATGCGAAAGCGGATCGTGGCTTCGCGTCCTTCAGCGATGAAGGCCTGCTCCTGCTCGGGGCTCAGGTTGCGGTGGCGGTTGTCGTAGCGGGGGGCGCGGTTCTCGGCGGCCTGCCGCTCACGCATCTCGGTGAGTTCGGCTTCGGTGGCGTAGCAGCGGTAGGCACGGCCGCTGTCGAGCAGTTGTTGGATGGCGGCGCGGTGTTCAGCGATGCGCTCGCTTTGCACCACCGGTTCGCCATCCCAACTCAGGCCCAGCCACTGCAGACCTTCGAGGATGTTGGCGGTGTATTCCGGCTTGCTGCGCTCCTTATCGGTGTCTTCGATGCGCAGCAGAAACTGGCCGCCGTGATGGCGAGCGAACAGCCAGTTGAAAACGGCCGTGCGGGCGGTGCCGATGTGGAGGGTGCCTGTGGGGCTGGGGGCGAGACGCACACGCACCGCCGCTCCAGTTGCCACCACTGGCTTTGTCCTCAGATGAGATGGAACGGGACTGACGGGGCTCGAACCCGCAACTTCCGCCGTGACAGGGCGGTGCTCTAACCGATTGAACTACAGTCCCTTGAGTGCTCAGAGAGCTCTCGCAGACAGGGCTTTTGGGCCTCGCCTGAGCCGCGTCAGCGACCCCAAAAGTATCCGTTGCCGACCTGCCCTCCGTCAACAGGGAGCGCTGATTGCCAACAAAAAAGCCCGCCATTGCGGCGGGCTGAAGGCTGCATCAATGCGGCAGCGATTCAGGGGCGGAAGCCAGCGGGCTCGATCAGGCGCACTTGATTGCCGCGGGCTGTGAATTCGCGACCTTGGTCGCTCTGAACGACCACGCGACCACCAGATTTCACTCGGATCACCCGGGCCCGAACCCAGCCGAGGGCGGCTGATTCGAGAACCTTGACGACATCACCGGGCTGTAGATCCAACTCCATGTCCGGAACGTAGAAACTGCAGAGAGGGAACATCGAACGCGCCGTGGAGGACTTGAACCCCCGACATCAGGTTTTGGAGACCTGCGTTCTACCAACTGAACTAACGGCGCAGGGCCGATGTTCCCTCGTGCGAATGAGCCGATCGCAACCGGATCATTCGGAGGGCCGATCAACAAGTGATGGCCGGGAGCTGAGGGCGGAAGCCGATCAGCGATCGAAGCGCTGCTTGACGCGAGTGGCTTTGCCCACTCGGTCGCGCAGGTAGAAAAGCTTCGCTCGGCGCACCTTACCGCGGCGTTCCACCTTGATGGAAGCCACCTGAGGGCTGTGGATGAGGAACACCCGTTCCACTCCCACGCCCTGGAAGATGCGACGCACGGTGATGGTCTCGTTCAGCCCGCCGTGGCGCTTGGCGATCACCACGCCCTCATAGGGCTGGATGCGCTCTTTGTTGCCTTCGGTGATGCGCACGCCCACGCGCACGGTGTCACCCACGTAGATGTCGGGAAGATCCTTGGCCTGGGCGGCGATCTGCTCGGCCTCGAAGGCTTCGATCAGCTGCTTGGCACTCAGTTTGCCCACGCTCACCTTGGCTGCGGGCTTCTCAGCCACGGCCACGCTGGTCTCAGCGGCGGTTTCAGCGGCCTCGGTGCTGCTGGTGGTGTTCTTGTCGTCAGTCACGTCTTGAGTCATGTCCTTGGATTCCGCTGCCATCCAGCTCCGAGAAACGCCTGGCCAAACAACCAGTGTACCGGCTCAGGGTGCCGAGCTCCCTGGAGCCTTCTTATGGCTCCAGCGCTGGCTGACCAGCATCGCACCGCTACTGAGCATCCAGAGCAGCCCGAGGCCGTTGAGCAGCACATAAATGGGTTCGCCCTGATGGCCGAGCCATTCGCCTTCGTGCAGCACCATCAGCCAGTGCACCTGGTCGCGCCCCAGGCCGCCCCAATCCTTGAGCAGTCGGTAGGCCATGCCGCTGAGCACGGTGAGCAGCAGCGGCGTCAGCACCAGTGGCGCCATGGCGGCATGCAAGCGGCGGACGGTGGCCAGCAGCGAAGTCATGGCGATGGACGGGTGTGGCGATCGACCGGCCTGTGGACTCAGGTTCTAACTTGACTTCATGGGATATGAACCATCGCGATGAACCTGTTCGCCGAACTGCTCGCCGCGACACAGAAGTCCCAGGGCGGCGCTACCGCCGCTGAAGCTGCGGTGGTGACCCAGACGGGCCCGCGGATTCAGAAGAGTCGGCGGGGCGTGGAGGTCAAGAGCGCCCGCGAGATCGAAACGATGCGCCAGGCCAGCCGCATCGTGGCCACGGTGCTGCGCGAAATCATCGAGATGGCGGCGCCTGGCATGACCACCGGCGATCTCGACGCCCATGCCGAAAAGCGCATCCGTGAGATGGGCGCGGTGCCGAGCTTTAAGGGCTACCACGGCTTCCCGGCCAGCATCTGCGCCTCGATCAACAACGAGGTGGTGCATGGCATCCCCAGCCATAAGCGGCTGATCAAGGCCGGCGATCTCGTGAAGATCGATACCGGCGCCTACTTCGACGGCTACCACGGTGATAGCTGCGTGACCCTGTGTGTGGGCGAGGGGGTGCCTGAGCAGGCCCGCACGCTGTCGCGCATTGCCC
>JBEDHJ010000148.1:0-11520 GCA_041174205.1 Cyanobacteriota bacterium
GTGAGACCGTGGTGCTGAGCACCACGCCGCTGGGCTGACTGCCCGAGAATGGCCCGATGGCCACTCCGTTCCAGCTTCACGCTCCCTACAGCCCCAAGGGCGATCAGCCTGGGGCGATCAAGGGCCTGGTGGCCGGTGTCGACGGCGGTGAGCGCTATCAGACGCTGCTGGGTGCCACCGGTACGGGCAAGACGTTCACCATCGCCAATGTGATCGCCCAGACGGGGCGGCCGGCGCTGGTGCTGGCGCATAACAAAACCCTGGCGGCGCAGCTGTGCAATGAGTTGCGGGAATTTTTCCCCAACAACGCTGTTGAATATTTCATCTCCTATTACGACTACTACCAGCCGGAGGCGTATGTGCCCGTCTCCGACACCTATATCGCCAAAACCGCGTCGATCAATGAAGAGATCGACATGCTGCGCCACTCAGCCACCCGTTCGCTGTTTGAGCGCCGTGATGTGATTGTGGTCGCTTCGATCAGTTGCATCTATGGCCTCGGTATCCCCAGCGAATACCTCAAGGCCGCGGTGAAGTTTGAGGTGGGTGAAACTCTCAATCTGCGCGGTTCCCTGCGGGAGCTGGTCAACAACCAATACTCCCGCAACGACCTGGAAATCTCCCGCGGTCGCTTCCGGGTGCGGGGTGATGTGCTGGAGATCGGCCCGGCCTATGAAGACCGCCTGGTGCGGATCGAGCTGTTCGGCGATGAGGTGGAGGCGATCCGCTACGTGGATCCCACCACCGGCGAGATCCTGCAGAGCCTGGAGAGCATCAACATCTACCCGGCCAAGCACTTCGTGACCCCGAAGGAGCGGCTGGCGGATGCGATCAAGGCCATTCGCCTTGAGCTGCGTGAACGCCTTGATGTGTTGAATGAACAGGGCCGATTGCTGGAGGCGCAGCGGCTCGAGCAGCGCACCACCTACGACCTGGAGATGCTCGAGCAGGTGGGTTACTGCAACGGCGTCGAGAACTACGCCCGTCATCTGGCGGGCCGCCCCGCCGGTACGCCGCCGGAATGCCTGATCGACTACTTCCCCAAAGACTGGCTTCTGGTGGTGGATGAGAGCCACGTCACCTGCTCCCAGCTGCAGGCGATGTACAACGGCGACCAATCACGCAAGCAGGTGCTGATCGAGCACGGCTTCCGCCTCCCCTCTGCTGCCGACAACCGACCCCTCAAGGGCGAAGAGTTCTGGGAGAAGGCCCGTCAGACGATTTTTGTGAGCGCCACCCCGGGCGACTGGGAGCTGCGCCAGAGCGATGGCCAGGTGGTGGAGCAGGTGATCCGCCCCACCGGCGTGCTGGATCCTGTGGTGGAGGTGCGCCCCACCGACGGTCAGGTGGACGACCTCTTGAGCGAGATCCGCATCCGGGCCGACAAGCAGGAGCGGGTGCTGGTGACCACCCTCACCAAGCGCATGGCCGAGGACCTCACCGACTACCTGGCCGAGAACGGTGTGCGAGTGCGTTATCTCCACTCCGAGATCCATTCGATTGAGCGGATCGAGATCATTCAAGACCTCCGCAATGGCGAATACGACGTGTTGGTGGGGGTGAACCTGCTGCGGGAAGGTCTCGATCTGCCGGAGGTTTCACTGGTGGCGATCCTGGATGCCGACAAGGAGGGATTCCTGCGGGCCGAGCGCTCGCTGATCCAGACCATCGGGCGGGCGGCGCGCCATGTGGAGGGGGTGGCCTTGCTCTATGCCGACAACCTCACCGATTCCATGGCCAAGGCGATCTCGGAAACCGAACGCCGGCGTGCCATTCAGCAGACCTACAACGAGCAGCACGGCATAACCCCCACCGCAGCGGGCAAGCGTGCTGGCAACTCGATCCTGGCCTTCCTGGAGGTGTCGCGTCGGCTCAACGATGAGCAGCTGGAGCAGGCCACCGAGCAGGCGGAGCACAACGAGGTGCCCCTCGATGCCCTGCCTGAGCTGATTCAACAACTGGAAGAGAAGATGAAGAATGCGGCCAAGAATCTGGAGTTTGAAGAGGCCGCCAATCTGCGAGATCGCATTAAGGGCCTGCGTCAGAAGCTGGTGGGTAAGGTCTGAATCCTGGTTGTTTAGCGCCAGCATGGATGCGCGAATTCAGGATGATTTCTGCTGATTGCACTGTTGGACCTTGAAAGTCCCGCTAAGGGTGAGTTAATCGCCGGCGATCTGGATGGGGTTCTCTCTCCTGCATCTTCATCTGCATGGCTTGTTTCGCGGCCATGACCTGGAGCTGGGGCGTGATGCCGACACCGGCGGACAGACCACCTATGTGCTGGAGCTGATCCGCAGCCTGGCGGCCCGCCCAGAGGTGGATCGCGTGGAGGTGGTCACCCGCCTGATTCACGACAAGCGGGTGTCGTCGGATTACAGCCAGCCGCGCGAGGAGCTGGGGGATGGAGCCTGCATCCTGCGCTTCCCCTTCGGGCCCCGCCGGTATCTGCGCAAGGAGTTGCTCTGGCCCCATCTCGATGAGTTGGCCGATGCGGTGGTGGCCCATCTCGCCGCCCAGGATCGCCTCCCCGATTGGATCCATGCCCACTACGCCGATGCGGGTTATGTGGGGGCGCTGGTGTCGCAGCGGCTTGAGATTCCGCTGCTGTTCACGGGGCATTCCCTCGGCCGCGAAAAGCAGCGCCGTCTGCTGGCCGGTGGCATGGCCCACGATCAGATCGAACAGGCCTACGCCATCAGCCGCCGCATCGATGCGGAGGAGCGCGCCCTGGCCCAGGCCGCCCTGGTGATCACCAGCACCCAGCAGGAGGCGGAGCAGCAGTACAGCCGTTACGACCAGTTCGAGCCTCAGCATGCGGTGGTGGTGCCGCCCGGTGTAGACGCCAGGCGTTTCCATCCCCGTGAGCTTCCCGGTGAAGAGGCCGCCGTGGCTGCGTTGATGCGCCCGTTTCTGCGCGATCCAGCCAAGCCGCCGCTGCTGTGCATCTGCCGGGCCGTGCGCCGTAAGAACGTGCCGGCCCTGGTGGAGGCCTATGGCCGCTCGGCCCTGCTGCGAGAGCGCCACAACCTGGTGTTGGTGCTGGGCTGCCGCGAGGATCCCCGCGCCATGGAGAAGCAGCAGCGCGATCAGTTCCAGCAGATCTTTGAGCTGGTGGATCGCTTTGATCTCTACGGCAGCGTTGCCTATCCCAAGCAACACCGCGGCGATGACATTCCCGCCCTCTACCGCTGGGCCGCCCGGCGAGGCGGGGTGTTTGTGAACCCAGCTCTCACCGAACCCTTCGGGCTCACCCTGCTGGAGGCCGCGGCCAGTGGTCTGCCCCTGGTGGCCACCGATGACGGTGGGCCGCGCGACATCCTGCGCAGCTGCAGCAACGGTCAGCTGGTGGATGTGACTGACCTCGATGACCTGCAGCAGGCTCTTGAGCAGGCTTCGGCCGATCCCACCCGTTGGCGCCGCTGGCGCGACAACGGCATTGAGGCGGTGAGCCGCAACTACAGCTGGGATGCCCATGTGTGTGCCTACCTCGGCCTGGCCCAGCGGCGCTGCCAGGAGCTGGCGCAGCAACGCCCCCAGCTGGCGCCGATGGCTGCCGCGTCAGCGGCACCGGTGCAGCGGCTGCTGCTGCTTGATCTGGATGTGTGTCTGGATGCGCCCGAGCCGGCTGGGCTGCAGGAGCTGCGGCAGCGCCTAGCGGCCGATCCCGGCTGCGGCATCGGCATGCTCAGTGGTCGGAGGTTTGCCTCAGCGCGCCTGCGTTATCAGGAGCTGCACCTGCCGCCCCCGAAGGTGTGGATCCTGGAGGCGGGTGCCGAGATCCGCTATGGCCCTGAAGGTCTCCTGGATGAGGCGTGGCGCGAGCACATTGCTCAGGGCTGGCGGCGGCAGGCGGTGCAGCAGGCCCTGGCGGATCTGGCGCCCCGCCTGGTGCCACAGCCCGACACCCACCAGGGGCCGTTCAAGCTCAGCTATACGCTTCAGCCCCCCCAGGACGGGGTGCCGGAGATGGTGAGGCAACGGTTACGCCACCAGAGGTTGGAGGCTCGGGCCCATGTTTTTCACCATTGGTTTTTGGATGTGCTGCCCCTGCGGGCCTCGAAGGCTGAGGCGATCCGACACCTGAGCCTGCGCTGGCGTCTGCCTCTGGAGCAGGTGTTGGTGGTGGCTTCGCAGCAGGGCGATGGGGAGCTGCTCAACGGCCGGGCCTTGGGGGTTGTGGTGGCAGACCACGACCGCTCCCTCGAGACGTTGCGCCGGCGCTCCAAGGTGTTTTTCGCCTCACGCCATCAGGCCTGGGGCGTGCTCGAGGGCCTGGATCACTACCGCTTTCTGCGCCGCTGATCAGAGGGGCGGTTGTTCCTGGCTGCGGTAGAGCTCGCGGTTGGGATTGAGATCGGGCATCCAGTAGCTGATGTCCTCGTGCCAGTAGGGCGTGCCCGACAGGCGGCTGGAGCTCAGTTTGGTGGTGGCCATCGCTGTCATCAGCGCGCCCATGTCAACCGGTGAGAGATCCGTGCGCAGGTCTTTGCCCGCCAGAGTCATCAGCTCGGGGATGCGGGCCGCCATGGCCGGATTGGCCAGCTTGCGGAACACCTCCCGCAGCACCAGCTTCTGGCGCTCCATGCGGCCGATGTCGCCCAGTTCGTCGTGGCGGAAGCGCAGGAAACCCTCCAGTTCCTTGCCCTTCAGCAGCTGGCGGCCCGGGTAGAGGTCGATATAGAGCCCCTGGCTGTTATCGACGTAGTAGAGGCGCTTGGGCACATCCACCTCCACACCGCCGATGGCATCGGCGAGGCGTTGCACCGCATCGAGGTTGATCACCAGGTAGCGGTCCACCTTGGCGGAGAGCAGTTTGCTGAGCTCCTGCTTCACCATGTCGGGCCCGCCGCTGCTGTACAGCGAATTGGCCTTCATCACGCCGTAGCGATCCGAGTCGATGAAGGTGTCGCGCGGCACCTGGGTGAGCTCGGTGCGCCCATCCTTGAGGTTGAGCGTGAACATCACATCGGTGTTGGTGCTCACGTGGTCGGTGCCCATCACCACGACGCGGCGATCACCCATCCCAGCGGGTGCCACCAAGGAGCCGAGCATGGCGGTGGGGTGATGCAGCCCCGCCAGCAGGGCAGTGGCCATGTGGGGGATCGGACCATTGAGGCCGTAGCCCAGGCCGATGCCCGCCATGAACAGGGGCAGCCGCGGCAGGCCAGCGCGGGGTTTGCGTTGCTGGCGGCGCTGGTCGAGGGGGGTAACCGTCGCCTTCGCCGGCCGGCTGCGCCGGGTGCTGCGATCCTGGCGCTCCACCGGCTGCAGCGGCGGGCGCTGCCGGCTCTGGCGGCGGCGAGGAGCGGGATTGGGCTGAGCCTGCGGCATGGACGGTGTGCGTGGGCGCACCGTATCGCGCGTCTTCCCTTGTGGCCAGTGGCATCTGGGCCTCTCGGCCAGCTGGATCAGCCCCCCGGCAGCACCTGGATGGCGGCAGCCGCCTGATCGGCCCGTTGTTGGGCTTCCTCCAAGCTGGAGGCGCTGGCTAGCGCCACCCCCATGCGCCGGTGCGGCCGGGCATCGGGCTTGCCAAACAACAACACCTGCACATCCACCTCCGCCAGCGCTTGCTCCAAGCCTGTGAAGGTCACGGTGTCACTGGCCTGCTCCGCCAGGATCACCCGACTGGCGGCAGGGCCGGTGGAGCGGATCTCGGGGATCGGCAGTCCGAGCACCGCCCGTAGGTGCAGTTCGAATTCGCTCAGGTTCTGGCCGGCCAGGGTCACCAGGCCCGTGTCGTGGGGGCGGGGCGAGAGCTCCGAGAACACCACCTCAGTGCTGCCATTGCTGCTCCGGCACACGAAGAACTCCACCCCGAATAGCCCAGCACCGCCGAGGTTGTCGGTGACGCGGCGCGCCATGCTCTGGGCCGCGGCCAGTTGATCCCAATCGAGATGGGCCGGTTGCCAGCTGCACTGGTAGTCGCCCCGCTCCTGGATGTGGCCGATCGGCGGGCAGAACAGGGTGGGTCCGTTCCACTGCTTCACGGTGAGCAGGGTGATCTCCTGCTCAAACTGCAGGAACTCCTCCACGATCACCCGGGCGCCGCTGCCGCGGGCCCCAGCCATGGCTGCCTCCCAGGCCGCGGGGATGCCCTCTGGCCCCTCAACCACGCTCTGGCCTTTGCCAGAAGAGCTCATCACCGGCTTCACCACCACCGGCCAGCCGAGGGGCGCTGCCGCTGCCGCCAGCTCCTCCGCGCTTTCCGCATAGGCAAAGCGGGCGGTGCGCAGCCCCAGCTCGCCGGCGGCTAGATCCCGGATCCGATCTCGATTCATCGTCACTGCCGTGGCTCGGGCCGTGGGAATCACCGTGATGCCGCCGGCCTCCAGCTCCGCCAGGGCATCCACCGCCAGGGCTTCGATCTCAGGGATCACCACATCGGGCTGGTGCGCCCGCACCACCGCCTTGAGCGCATCCGGGTCGGTCATGGCCACCACCTCGGCCTGATCGGCCACCTGCATGGCTGGCGCGCCGGCATAGCGATCCACGGCAATCACCCGGCAGCCCAGCCGCTGGGCGGCGATCGCCACCTCCTTGCCCAGCTCACCGCTGCCCAGCAGCATCACGGTGCGCGGAAAGGTGGAGCTGGCCATGGCCGCGGCTGAGACGAGAGACTGCTTCGATCCTGCCCCGGCGCTCACCTGTGCTGCAGTTCCTTCCGCTCGCCTATGCCACCGCCGGCGATGCCGCTGATGGCCTGCTCAATGGCTTGAGCATCGAGAGCCTGCAGCGCTGGACCCTGGTCTATCTGGGCCTCTCAGCCCTGGCCTTCATCGTGGTGTGGCTGGTGGGCTATCTGCGGCGGCCCGGCTGAGGCCGAACCTCAAGCCTGATCAATCAGATCTAGCTGCCGCACCGGCGACTGCTCATCAATGAAGCCGTAGGCGGCGAACACCGATGCATCGCTGTGGGTGATGTGCTGCCCATCGCTGTGGCGCTCCAGCACAAACCCTTCGCTGGCCATACGCCGCATCAGCGCGGCCGCTTCCTCGAACCGCGCCGCCATCGCTTCCAGGCTGGCGCAATCGGCCGTGAGGCCGGCTTCCTTCCAGGTGAAGTACGCCATTAGGGGAGGAGCACCAGTCCCAGCACCACCAGTATCAGGCTGATCAGCCAGAAGCCCACCACCACTTGCTGCTCGCTGGCTCCGCCCAGCTCGAAGTGGTGGTGCAGGGGTGCCATGCGAAAGATGCGTCGGCCCTGGCCGGTGGCCGGGTTCTTGGTGGCTTTGAACACCCACACCTGCACGATCACCGATAGCGATTCCGCCAGGAACACCCCGCCCATCAGCAGCAGCGGCCAGAGGCTGTTGCTGAGCAGGGCCACGGCCGCGAGGGCGGAGCCCATGGCCAGGGAGCCGGTGTCGCCCATGAACACCCGGGCCGGGTGGCGGTTGAACAGCAGAAAACCCAACCAGCAGCCCGCCATGGCGGCGCAAAACCCGGCCAGGGCCGGATCGCCCTCGTGGCCGCGCAGCATCAGCTGCACCCCGAGGCCGCTGAACACAATGGCGCCGCTGCCTGCCGCGAGGCCATCGAGCCCATCGGTGAGGTTGGTGGCGTTGCTCTCCGCCAGGAACACAAACAAGCCCAGTGGCCAGATCAGCAGGCCCAGGGGCAGCACCCAGCCCAGGGGCAGGGCGATGAAGCTCGCCATCTGCTGATCCCAGGCGGCCCAGGCCAGGAAGGCACAGGCGCTCAGGGCCTGCAGCAGCAACTTGCCGCGGGGGCTGAGACCGGTGTTGTGGCGTTTGGTGAGGCTGCGCCAGTCGTCGATGGCGCCAATCGCCATGGTGGCCAGGGTGATGGCAGCCACGGCCAACAGGCGCTGATCCGCGGGGGCAACCAGTCCACCGGCGATGGCCCCAACCGGCACCACCAGCAGTCCGCCCATGGTGGGGGTGCCGGCTTTGCTCTGGTGGGTCTGAGGTCCCTCTTCGCGGATCACTTGTCCGAGTTTCAGGCGCCGCAGTTGCGGCACTCCCCAGGCGCACAGCAGGGCGCTCACCGCGGCGCTGATCAGCAGGGGCGCGGTGAGCTGTGGGGCCCGGCAGATCCAGTCGGTGGCCGCGGCGGCGCCCAGCAACAGCAAACCCAGCAACAGCGCCAGGGAGCGGCTGTTGCTGGGCATGGAGGCGATCAGCCTGGTGGGGGAGATCAAGAGGCCCGGGGGGTCAGTCCTCCCAGTCTTCCTCGCTTTGCTCATCGGCGGCGTTGTAATCCTCTTTCTCGCCCATCAGCGCGGAGAGCTCCTCTTCCTCCACGGTGCTCACATCGGAGCTGGCGGTTTCCTCATCGGCCACGAGGCGGCCGCTGCTCTCCAGCCAGCTCAGCAGATCGGGCTCCTCGCGCAGGGGCAGCACCGGAGCCGGCTCATTGCGGCCGTAGCGGGTGAGCGAGGGATTGATGCCATCCAGTTGGCTGAGGCTTGTGCTGAGGTTGCTGCTCATATGGCTAACGGGGAGGGCGCGGTTGAGGCGCGGGGGTGGCAGCCCGGCGTGCGTCAATCAGCCATCCTATCGGAGTCACCCCTCGGCACTGTTGTGACTGATCGCACCTTGCCCACCTGGCGTGCCCTTTGGGGTCCGTGGTTGTTGGCGCTTGGGGTCAGCGCCCTTTTGGTGGCGGCGGGGTGGCACTGGCCAACGCCGTTGTTGCAGCAGGCCTGGGCCCAGGCGGCCCCTGGTCGGGCGGCCTGGCTGGCGCTGCTGTTGGTGCTGGTGCCGCCTGCGCTGATGGCGGCCCTGCTCATCGCCCGGATGGTCGGCTTCGGCGACAGGGGAGAATCGATCGATTGCGCGTCAGGAGAGCGTTGATGGGCCGGGCCAAGAAGGCAGTGCTGGCGTATTCCGGTGGTGTGGACACCAGCGTCTGCATCCCTTATCTCAAAAACGAGTGGGGTGTGGAGGAGGTGATCACCTTCGCCGCAGATCTGGGCCAGGGCGATGAGCTGGAGCCGATCCGCCAGAAGGCGCTCGATTCCGGCGCCAGTCAGTCGATCGTGGGTGATCTGATTGAGCCGTTCATTCGCGAATTCGCCTTCCCGGCGATCCGTGCCAACGCCCTCTACGAAGGCCGCTATCCCCTCTCCACCGCGCTGGCTCGGCCGCTGATCGCTCGCCGTTTGGTGGAAATCGCTCGTGAGGTGGGTGCCGATGCCGTGGCCCACGGTTGCACCGGAAAGGGCAACGACCAGGTGCGTTTCGATGTGGCCATCGGCGCCTTGGCGCCCGATCTGAAGGTGCTCACCCCCGCGCGGGAGTGGGGCATGAGTCGCGAAGAAACCATCGCCTACGGCGAGCGCTGCGGCATTCCTTCGCCGGTCAGCAAGAAGTCGCCCTATTCGATCGACCTCAACCTGCTGGGCCGCTCGATTGAGGCCGGCCCGCTCGAGGATCCCAATGTGGAGCCCCCCGAGGAGATTTATGCCCTCACCGTGAGCGTGGATGCGGCACCCGATCAGCCTCAGGTGGTGGAGATTGGTTTTGAACAGGGCAATCCGGTGAGCATCGATGGTGTGCGCCTCGATCCGGTGAGCCTGATCCGCCGCGCCAATGAGCTGGCCGGCCGCCACGGTTTCGGCCGCCTCGACATGATCGAGAACCGGGTGGTGGGCATCAAGAGCCGCGAGATTTACGAAACCCCGGGTCTGCTGCTGTTGATCAAGGCCCACCAGGAACTGGAGAGCCTCACCCTCGCCGCCGACGTGCTGCGCAGCAAGCGCCAGCTGGAACAGCAGTGGGCGGATCAGGTGTATCAGGGCCTTTGGTATGGCCCGCTGAAGGATGCCCTCGATGGCTTCATCGAGCGCACCCAGCGCACCGTGAACGGCACGGTGAAGGTGAAGCTGCATAAGGGCAATGCCACCGTTGTGGGTCGCAGCAGCGCCAACAGCCTCTACGTGCCCGACATGGCCACCTACGACGCCGGCGATCAGTTCGATCACCGCGCCGCTGAGGGCTTCATCTACGTGTGGGGCCTGCCCACCCGCCTCTGGGCCGCCAGCCAGCGCTGATCAGGCGGCGCGGGGGCTGCGGCGCTCCGCACGCTCCGCGCGCCGGATCGCGCTGCGACTGGGCAGCTGCGGCAGGTTGATGCCGCGGGTGTTGGTCGCTGCCTCTGGGTTGAAGCGCAGGCGCACCTCGCCGGGCACCGGCGCCAGCAGCTGAATGTGCTGGCGTAGGTCGGTGTTTTCGCTCTGCAGCAAGTCCTGGCGCTCCAGCACCGGTTGCAGCCGCTGTTCAAACTTGCGCTCGAAGATCTCCGGGATCTCCTCCAGCAGTGCTTCCAGCTCGGCGATTTGCAGTCGCGCCTCCGCCAGTTTGCGCTCTGCGGTGGCGAGGGCCAGCTGGAGATGCTGCAGCTCGGAAGGGGCCTCGTCCGGCTCGGGGAGATCGGCGGTCATGTTGCTCACCGTGATCTGCCCCGCCGACAACAAAAAACCCGATCAGACCTTAACGAAGGCCTGATCGGGGTTCAAGAGCCTGATGGGATCAGGCTTCGACGGTTTCCAGAGCTGCAGCGTCGCTGGTGGCTTGGGCAATGGGGCCGCTGCGGGGTGCGGGCAGGGGGCCGTCCTGCTTGACGGTCAGATAGCGGATCACGTCCTCGCTGAGGCGCATGGCGCGCTCGAGGGTGGCCACCTGTTGGCCGTCGCCGTTGTGGGCGAGCTGCACGTAGATGCCTTCCTTGTGCTTGGCGATGGGGTAGGCCAGGCGGCGCTTGCCGCGCATCTGGCAATCGAGCACCTCAGCGCCGGCCTCGGTCACCAGATCGCGGTACTTGGTGACATGGCTCTCCACCTCTTCCTCCGGGATGTCCGGACGAAGGATGTACATCGTTTCGTAATAGGGCTGCGACATGGCTTGCGCGATCCGACTTGGACGCCGAAGGGAACGGTGGCTGGTGGGCCGGAGCTAGGCCCCTGCTCTCCAGCGGCGGATCGTCCACCCTACAGCTGCATGCGCACCGCTTCGGACAGGCTTGGCACATCGGCCTCCTTGCCGCGCACGCACTGCACAACGGCAAACACCAGCAGCACCAGCATCCCCAGGAACACGGTGTTGGCCAGGGTGCGGCCCGCAAAGCCGAGGCTGCCGAGGCGCAGCAGCTGGAAAGCCAGCGACACCACCACCAGCACGATGTCGAGCAGGATCGCCTGCAGCACGTTGAAGCGCAGGAAGTAGGGGATGCGCGGGTTGCGCACCACCGCCAGGAACAGCACCAGGAACAGCAGGAAGCCGCCGAAGGGCACCGTGCGCTCCACCACCAGCACAGGGATCGCCGGCAGCACCAGCCACTTCAGGGCAGGAAACAGGTTGTCGAGCGATTCGCCGAACGGCAGGGCGTCACTCCAGGGGAGGAGATAGGCGAGCAACGCCAACAACCGTTGCCACCAGGGGATGTCGCCCATCGCGCTCACGCCAGTGCGCAGAGGCTATGGCAGCTGCTCGAGCAGTGCCTGGCGCATGACCGCCACCGGCACATCGCTGCGGCCGCTCCACAGGCGCAGGGC
>JBEDHJ010000149.1:0-9916 GCA_041174205.1 Cyanobacteriota bacterium
GCTCCATCGCCAGCCAATGGCTGGCGGCCGCAGGCCGACTGGGGCTCGAGCTTCAGGAATGGCAGCCGGGGCTGGATGTGGCCCCGCCCACCGGCCAAGCCCGCCCCCACGGCCTGCTGATCACCTATCAAGCCGCCGGTCGCAACCTGGAGCAGCTGGAGCAGCAGCTGCAGGGCGCCGGCTGGGGCCCCTGGCTGGCCATCGCCGATGAAGTGCACCACCTGGGGGTGGATCCGGAAGAACCGGAGGCCACCGCCTGGGGCCATGCCTTCAGCCGCCTCAGTGCCACGGCACGGCTGCGGCTGGGACTCACCGGCACGCCCTTTCGGGCCGACAACCTGGCTTTCTGCGCCGCCCGCCGCATCCAGGTGCATGACGGCCAGGACTGGGTGGAGCAGATTGCGCCAGATCTGAGCGTGGAACCACGGGAACTCATCGCCGCCGGCGATGTGCGTCCGCTGGAATTCCGCTTTCAGGACGGCTGGGTGGATCACAGCCGCCAGGGGGAACTGGGCGACAGCGAGCGCTCCCCCCTCTCACAGGAGCAGCGCGAGAGCTGGAGAGCCCGCAACCTGCGCCGCGCCATCCGCCTGGGCGACAGCAGCAGCATCGCCCTGCGCTTGCTGCTCAATGCCCGGCGGCGCCTGGAAACGGTGCGGCGGGAGCATCCCATTGCCGGCGGGCTGGTGATCGCGCGCGACATCGCCCATGCCCGCCGCATCTGCGGCCTGCTGGAGGAGCAGGGGGATCGGGTGCACCTGGTGCACTCCCAAGATCCCGAAGCGCCTCAGCGTATGGAGGCCTTTAAGGCAGGGGAGGCCGACTGGCTGGTGAGCATCGACATGTGTGCCGAAGGCTTCGATGCGCCACGGCTGCGGGTGGTGGCCTATCTCACCACCGTGGTGACACGCACCCGGTTCGTGCAGGGCATCACCCGGGCCGTGCGCATGGAGGGTGAGCGGGCGGCGCTGGAAAGCGTGCCGCGCCATCCCTCTTATGTGTTTGCACCGGCAGACCCGCTGTTGATGCAATACGCACGCACCTGGTCGCTGAGCGAGCCCTATGTGCTGCGGCCCAAGCCTGTCGAAACCGAACCGGAGAACCTGGGCGGCGGCCGGGCCAGCGCCCTACCGCTTCAGGCCATCGAAGACGGGGCCGGCGCGGTGATCCGGATGCGCGGCCCGCAGCTACCGAACCTGCGACTGCAGCGATAAATACATTCGATTGCGGCAAAAAGTGCGACGTTCTGCGAAACCGCACCCCAATCAGCCCTAGGGCCGACCAGCGTGGTGCGATCGCGGAAGATCCATGAACGGCTCCATCCAGCGCCGGCTCACCGTGGCCATCAACTGGTCCGCCGCCCGCATCGCCAGCCTCGACGACCGCGAGCGGTACGAGGACAGCTATGCGCTCACCGAGGAATTCCGGGAATGGATCCTCTGCGTGGATCAACACCCTGAGCTGATGGCCGAGCAGGTGCTGATGGTGCCTGACTTCAGCAAGCTGTCCAACCGGGAAGACAGCAGCGAGAGCGACGGACTCCTGGAAATCTGAAGAAAACCTAAAGGCGATTGCCGAATCGGTCAAATCGCCAGGCGCCAGGCCTCGACGCTAGGGTCTAAAGCGAAGTGATTCCGCTTTTGCCATGGCTGATGGCGCCGCCGTTGAAAACCTGGTGATCGTGGGTTCCGGCCCAGCCGGTTACACCGCAGCCATCTACGCCGCCCGCGCCAACCTCCGCCCGATTGTGATCACGGGCTTCCAGGACGGGGGCATTCCCGGTGGTCAGCTGATGACCACCACCCACGTGGAGAACTTCCCCGGCTTCCCCGACGGAATCCTGGGCCCCGATTTGATGGATCGGCTCAAGGCTCAGGCGGTGCGCTGGGGAACTCGCCTGGTGGAGGCCGATGCCGACAGCATCGACCTGTCGCAACGTCCGTTCCGCATCCAGGCCGAGGGCCAGACCATCGAGGCCCAGGCCGTGATCCTGGCCACCGGCGCCAGCGCCAACCGCCTCGGCCTGCCCAGCGAAGCGCGCTTCTGGAACGCCGGCATCAGCGCCTGCGCCATCTGCGACGGCGCCACCCCCCAGTTCCGCAACGAAGAGCTGGCGGTGGTGGGCGGCGGCGACTCCGCCTGCGAAGAAGCGGTGTATCTCACCAAATACGGCAGCCGGGTGCACCTGATCGTGCGTTCAGGCCAGCTGCGGGCCAGCAAAGCGATGGCTGATCGGGTGCTGGCCAACCCCAACATCACCGTGCATTGGAACCGCCAAATCCGCGATTGCAGCGGCGGCGAGTGGCTGGAGGCGATTGAACTGGTCGCCACCGATGACAGCGGCGCCAGCGAGCAGGTGCCTGTGCGCGGCCTGTTCTATGCCATCGGCCACACCCCCAACACCCGCCTGGTGCGCGGCCAGATGGACGTGGACAGCCACGGCTACCTGGTGACCCAACCGGGCCGCCCGGAAACCAGCGTGGAGGGGGTGTATGCCGCGGGCGACGTGGCGGATGCCGAGTGGCGCCAGGGCATCACCGCCGCCGGTAGCGGCTGCCAGGCCGCGCTAGCGGCGGAGCGCTGGCTCACCCACCACAACCTGGCAATCACCGTGAGCCAAGACCCGGTGGATCCCGCCGAGGTGGGCGAGGTGAAGCGCACCGCCGTGAGCGATGAAGCCAACTTCGACCTCAACGCGCTGTGGCAGAAGGGCAGCTATGCGCTGCGCAAGCTGTATCACGACAGCGAGAAGCCCCTGTTGGTGGTGTACACCTCCCCCACCTGCGGCCCCTGCCATGTGCTCAAGCCACAGCTCAAGCGGGTGCTCGAAGAGCTCGGCGGCCGCGCTCAGGGCGTCGAGATCGACATCGAAGCCGAACAAGAGATCGCCCAGCAGGCCGGCGTGAGCGGAACCCCCACCGTGCAGCTCTTCTTCCAAAAGGAGCTGAAGCAGCAGTTCCGCGGCGTGAAGCAGCGCAGCGAATTCAAGGCCGCCATCGAGCAACTGCTCGGAGCGGCCGTGGGCTGAGGATCAGCGGCGACGCGGGCCGCCGGGGCGGTTGCCGCCGGGGCGAGGGCCACCGGCGGCCGCGTTGCGCTCGCGGTAGGTGATGCGGCCGCGGCTCAGGTCGTAGGGGCTGATTTCCACCAACACCTTGTCGCCAGCCAGCAACTTGATGCGGAACTTGGTGAGCTTGCCGGCTGCCCGGCAGAGGCATTGGTGGCCTGCGGGCTGCTCGAGGGTGACCAGGTAGAACCCGTTGCCCTGCTCCTTCTCGATCACGCCGGAGGTCTCGATCATGCGCTGCTGCCGCGGGAAAGTCGTACTGCTCGTCCCACTCTAGTTCGCGCCCTCAAACCGCTAAGGTCTGGCCTCCCAACCGCTGACGCAGGCTTGCCGCCGATGATCCTTCCCCCCGTGTCGATGGATGTCGGTCTGCTGCTGATCTCGATCGGTGTGGTGAATCTGTGGCGTGCGCGCCAGGCCTCCTGAGCACCCTGCTGTTCCATAAGCCCTATGGGGTGCTGAGCCAGTTCACCCCAGAACCGGGCAGCCGCTGGGGATGCCTGGCCGATCACATCAACGTTCCGGAGGTGTATGCAGCCGGTCGGCTCGATGCCGACAGCGAGGGATTGTTACTGCTCACCGCCAACGGCCGCCTGCAGCAACGGCTCACGGATCCCGCCTGGGGGCACTGGCGGCGCTACTGGGCGCAGGTGGAAGGCGAGACGACAGCCGAGCAACTGCAGCAGCTCGAGCAGGGGCTGCTGATTCAGGGGCAACGCACCCTGCCGGCCCGCGCCGAAGTCCTGGCGGATCCAGGGCTGCCGGAGCGCAACCCGCCCATCCGCCAGCGCCTGCACATCCCCACCAGCTGGTTGCAGATCGAGCTGCGGGAGGGACGCAACCGGCAGGTGCGGCGCATGACGGCCGCCGTGGGCCTACCCACGCTGCGGCTGCTGCGGGTGGCGATCGACCTGATGGATGGTGGGGCGCCGCTCACGCTCGAAGGCTTAGAGCCGGGCCAATGGCGCCCCGTGACGGAGAACGAACAACAGCGACTGCAGGCCCTGCTCCAACAACCAAGGCGCTCCGCCCAACGGGAGTCCACCAGTCATCACTCGCCGGGGCGCGGCGGCCGGGCCGGTGGCGGGAAATCGGGCCGAGCTGGCGGAGGCGGATAAGGAGGCTTTGCGGCGGGGCTGATGCCCTCAGGCCAGCGCATCCTTGAGTTCCCGCACCACCTGCAGCTGCCCGTAGTAGTAGTTGGCGCGGGCGCGGCGATCGGGATCCGTGAGGCTGTCGAGCACATCGAAGCCCACGCTCTGCCAAAGCTCATTGCCGCAGGCGCGGGTGATCTCTTCCACCGCCTCCTGCTCCAGCACCCCAAGACGGCGCTGCAGGTTTTTGGTTTGCGCGATGCCCATTGCAACTGCGCCGCCGGCGCCAGCACTGGATTAATAGTACAGGCGCACCACAGCCTTCGCCATTGGTGAAACCACGCAACGGCAGGCGAATCAGAACGGCAGCTTCTTCTTGGCGTCCTTATCGAGATCGGCCTCCATATCCCGCAGGCGCTTAAGGATCGTGTCGTAGTACTCCTTGAGGTAGGCCTCCAGGCCGGTGGTGTCGGCGGGATCGAGGCCAAAGGCGGCGTAGCTGGCCTCCATCGGCGCATCGAGGGTGGCGCCACCGCCCACCACCTTGTCGAAGGCGAGGCGCTCGGCCACGTTCACCGCGGGCTCAAAGAAGGAGGCCACGCTCTGCATGAAGCGAAGCAGGAACGGCCGCACCCGGAACACACGGGAGCTCTTGCCGGTGTAGCGCTCGCACAGCTGGGTGATTTCACCGGTGCTCCAGGCGCGGGGACCCACCACCGGGAAGGCCTGGCGCACGGTTTCAGGCCGGCCCAGGGCGGCCACGGCAAAACGGGCAATGTCCTGGGTGTTCATGTAGGCGATCGGCGTGGGGGTGCCGCTCACCCACACCGTCTGGTTCTCCAGCACCGGAATGGCGATCTGGCTGATCAGGCCCTGCATGAAGGCCACACAGCGCAGGATCGTGTAGTCGAAATCGGAGTTGATCAAGGCCTGCTCAGTGCAGAACTTGATGTCCATCAGCGGCACATCGCGATGCTTCTCCGCATCGAGCAACGACACAAACACAAAACGCTTCACGCCCGCGCGTTCGCAGGCGTTGAGCAGGTTGAGCTTGCCCGTCCAATCGGTGTCGTAGCTGCTGCCGGGATCGCTGGCCCGGGCCGTGGCGGCGTCAATCACCGCGTCCTGGCCCTCGAGGGCGTAATCGAGGCTGTCGGGCTCGAGCAGATCACCACGGGTGAGCTCACACCCCCACTCCTGCAGAAAGGAGGCTTTGCGGGGCGAGCGCACCATGCAGCGCACCTGGTGGCCGGCATCAAGGGCCTGCCGGGCGATCTGTCGGCCCAGCGTGCCCGTTGCACCGATCACCAGCACCTGCATGAGGCTTGTTCAGCGAGGCACGAGCCTAGGGGTGTGCCTGCAGGGGCGCGTAGGCGCCGGGCTCAGCTGTCGCCCTGAAGCTTGAGCAGAAGAGCACCGCCCACCAGGCCGAGGGGGATGAGAATCCAGAACACCGCTGCGATTCCGAAGATCTCCGAGGCCATGACCAGGTGCCGTAACGGCTACCTATTTAGCGCAGCCGCCAGCTCCAACACGCGCGGCCAGGGGGCATTGCAGCGAAACTGTCCAGCCATCAGCCCCGAGCGCAGGGCCGTGTAGCCCTCCGCCTCCAGGGCCGCCAGCAGTGCCGCCGTGGCTGGAGGGCCGCCACCCAGGCGCCGTCCGAGCTCGGCCGTGGGCCAGCAACGGGCCGGAACACCTGGATCCGCCAACAGCTTCTGAAGCAGAGCCCGGCTGGGTCGTGCGATGCGTTCGGGGGGCTGTTGATCGGCCAGCCGCTGCATCGCCGCCAGGGTGGGGGCGTGCTGCAGCGGCCCCAGCCACAGCGGGCCGGAAATCGCCAGCGGTGGGGGTTGGCCGCTGCAGGCGCACGCCGGCCACTGGCGCAGCTGCATGAGGCGCTGCTCCAGTTGTTCGCCGCAGGCATGGCAATGGGCCAGCAGCCCCAACTGCTGCTCCTGACGTGGATCGGCGCGGCGCTGCAGCTGAATGGCGGTGCGGAACGTGCGGCCCTCGCTGAAGCTGAACAGCGGCCGGATCCCCCGCCCCAGGGCCCAGGCGGCCCGCGCCACCACAGCGATCTGCAGGCGCAGCGCCAGCTCCCAGCTGGCGGGATGGGCGCGGGCCGCAGCCCCCAGCGAGCGGATGGCCGCGGAGCGGTCGTGGCCCGTGGGGGAACGGCCGTCGGTGCTGGCCAGGTAGATCACCCCTTCAAAGTGCAGCGCCTCGAGGGCAGCGGGCACCAGCGCAGTGGGGCAGCCAAAGGCGTCGAGATCGAGCAGCCCAAACCGCCGTTCCTCCAGCAAACACCGCGCCAGCAGCTTCTGGGCGGTGAGAGCCGTGAGCTCAGGCCCGCAGGCAAGGGCGGCCAGATTCGCCTGCAGCAGCGGCATGCGGTCGGCATCGGCATCGTTGGCCCACACCGCTGTTGCGCCAGCCTCCAGGCCATAGCGCAGGGCGCGAATGCCGCAACCCGCCATCAGATCGAGCACCGCCAGGGGCTGCTCGAGCCCCAGCTCACCACGGGCCAACAGGGCCGCCAGCAACACCCCCAGATCGCGAGAGGGGCGGGATTCCGGCCGAAAGAAGCCGGCTCCCAGCTGCAGCGCGGCCGCACCTTCGCAATAGTGATCCATGGCTGCGCCCGGCGCGGCAACGCCTTCAGCCCGCCCAGAGCGCTCCGCCGTGTCGGCCACCACCGCTTTTCACGCCTCTGTGTCTGATCCCCAGCCTGCCCCCACGGGTGCGCAGTGGGGTGAGCACGGCACCTGGGAGTGGCAGGAGCATCAATGCCATTGGCGGATGTTGGGGGAGCGGCAGCATCCGGCCCTGGTGCTGATCCACGGCTTTGGCGCCGCCAGCGGCCACTGGCGCCACAACGCCGCCGAGCTGGCGGCAGCGGGCTGGTGTGTGTATGCGATCGATCTGGTGGGCTTCGGCGCCTCCAGCCAGCCGGGCCACCACCGTCACCGCCCCCTCGACAACCGCCTTTGGGCCAGGCAACTCCAGGCCTTTCTCGAGCAGGTGGTCGAGGGGCCGGCGGTGCTGGTGGGCAATTCCCTGGGCAGCCTGGTGGCGCTCACCTGCGCCGTGTTTTTTCCGGCGTGGGTGGCCGCAGTGGTAGCCGCGCCGCTGCCCGATCCCACCCTGCTGATGCCGCTGCGACGGCGGCGACGCCCCTGGCGACGCCAGCTGAAGCGCCGGGTGGTGGTGGTGCTCTGCCGGTTGCTGCCCCTGGAGCTGCTGGTGCCCCTGATCGCGCGCACGCCGCTGCTGGACCTGGGCCTACGCAGCGCCTACACCAACCCGCAGGCGGTGGATCGGGAGTTGCGCCGCCTGGTGGCCCGACCAGCGCTGCGGCCCCGGGCGCCGCGGGCCCTACGGGCGATGAGCATCGGCATGGCGCTGCGGCCGCGGGGCGCCACGGCGGCGGTGCTATTGGAGCGCATGCAGCAGCCGCTGTTGGTGCTCTGGGGCAGCCAGGACAGGCTGGTGCCCCCCCAGATCAGCGAACGGCTACGCCAGCACAAGGGCGATCTGGAGCTGCAATTGCTACCGCAGTTGGGCCATTGCCCCCACGATGAGCATCCGGAGCTGTTCAACCGCCACGTGATCGGCTGGCTGGCGCGTAATTTGGGCACACGTCAGCCTCACAAGCAGCCCTGGGCATGAAGCACACCCTGTCGGTGCTGGTGGAGGACGAATCCGGCGTACTCAGCCGCATCTCCGGCCTGTTCGCCCGCCGCGGCTTCAATATCGAAAGCTTGGCCGTGGGCCCTGCCGAGCGCCAAGGCGTCTCGCGGCTCACGATGGTGGTCGAAGGCGACGAGCGCACCCTCGCTCAGATGAGCAAGCAGCTCGACAAGCTGATCAACGTGCTGGAGGTCACCGACCTCACCCGCATCCCAGCGGTGGAGCGGGAGCTGATGCTGCTCAAGGTGTCGGCCCCGGAAAGCCAGCGCGGCGCCATCCTCGATCTGGTGCAAGTGTTCCGCGCCAAGGTGGTGGATGTGGCCAGCGATGCGCTCACGATCGAAGTGGTGGGCGATCCCGGCAAGCTGGTGGCGATCGAAAACGTGCTGGAGCCCTACGGCATCGTTGAAATCGCGCGCACCGGCCGGATCTCCCTGGAGCGGGCCTCCGGTGTGAACACGCCTTATCTCAAGGTCACCAGCCTCGATAAGCGGGTGCCGGCCTGAGCGCCAGGCCGGCACCGATCACGAGACGTTATTTGGCGTCCTGCACCAGGGTGCCGCCCTGCAGCACGGTGGCGCTGATCAGCTTGTCGCCCTGGCTGATCTGATCCACCACATCCATCCCCTTGGTGACGCGCCCAAACACGGCATAGCGGCCATCGAGCTCCGGCAGAGCCCGCAGAGCGATATAGAACTGCGCGCTAGCGGAATTGGGGTCGTTGGAGCGAGCCATCGCTAGGGCACCGCGCTGATGCTGCAGCTTGAGGCGGGCAGCCTGGCCAGGCCCCACCGCGATCTCGCCGTAACGCGGAGCGCTGTCGCCATCGAGGAAGAGCTCCAGGGGAATCAGCCGGGGCTGGCCCGTGGCCGGATCCACATAGCTGCCCGTACCGAGCAGATCCACCGGGGTGTTGGGGTTCGCGCTCTGGGGGTCACCGCCCTGCACCACAAACGGAATGGGCTCCTTCACCACGCGGTGGAAGAGGGTGCCGTTGTAGGCGCCGCGGCGCACCAGATCCACGAAATTGCCAGCGGTGAGGGGAGCAGCGCTGCCGTCGAGACTGAGCTCCACGGTGCCCTTGCTGGTTTTCAACTCCACCAGAGCGGTGCCCTTGAGACAGGGCACCCCGGCGCTGCCGCAGCCGTAGCTGCTGGAGGGTCCAGGGGCGGCACAGGCCACAGGTCCCAGGGGGCTGAGCACCAGCAGCAGCGCCAGAAGCAGGCCACGCATCGAGGTCATCACACGCCCTCCAGGGGCACCCCCAGGAAGCGGGCCAGCTCGGCGCCACCACGCTCGAGATCCGCCAGGGGCATGGGCTCACCAACGCGGGTGAGCGGCAGGTCGCGGCGCCCTTGAACGCGCAGGGCCAGGCGGCGGCGGGGGTTCAGACCATCGCGCACATCCACCTTCACGGCCTGGATGTCCTTGAGGGGGGTGGTGACGCTGATCAGCTGACGGAAACCGCGGCGGGTGATCGTGAGGGTGCCGGCGGACTTGTCAAAGCTGTTGGCTCCGGCGCCCACATCGATGGCGATCACGGCCCAGAGGTAGGTGGAGAGCAGGGCAGCGGCAATGCCATAGAGACCCATCACCAGCCCCTGCGGAACCCAGCTGAGGGCGGCGGGGTGACCGATGGGCAGCAGATCGGTGCCCAGGTAGCTCGAAGCGCTGGTGAGCAGGAAGCCGAGTCCGCCGGTGCTGACCACAGAGGCCACGAGCACGTTGGAGAGGCGGCGGGAGCCCAACACGGCCTGCTCAAGCAGCTCGGAGGAGGAGGCAGCCGTTGCTGCGGAAGCCGAGGCCATACGGGCGGAACGAACCGGAGGGCCTGCCATCTTGGCGCGCCCAGGAACCGTTGCAGGGCCCCATAAGCACAAATACCCAAAACGCAATGGTGACGGGCCGTGTCAGCCCGCCAAAACCCGCCTCGCAGGGCCAATCAACGTTGTTACCATCGCCCGGTAACCCACAGCCCGCGGTTTTTCCCACCCATGACGATCGCTGTAGGGCGCGCGCCGCAGCGGGGATGGTTCGACGTCCTCGATGACTGGCTCAAGCG
>JBEDHJ010000150.1:0-8408 GCA_041174205.1 Cyanobacteriota bacterium
GAGAGCGTGGGCAGCGTGCTGCTGGATGTGCTCAAGGCGGAACTACCCCGAGGCCGCCGCGGCAAGGTGGGTTCCGCCTTCTTGATGAGCAACCTGCGCCGCATCAAGAAGCGCCTCGACCACGCCGAACACGGCGGTGCCCTGCTGCTGGGGGTGAATGGCGTTTGCGTGATCGGCCACGGCAGCAGCAAGGCCCTGTCGGTGGTGAGCGCCCTGCGCATCGCCCATTCCGCCGCCAACCACGGCGTGATGGAGGATCTGCAGCGCCTCAGCGAGAGCGAGAGCCCTGCCGTTGCCTGTGGTTGACTGACCGCACCGTTGGGTTGAACCGGTGGGGCTGGGACCAACTAACAGCTGCGGCATGGCCCTGGTGGGCTGCGGCAGCGCCGTTCCCTCCATCAGCGTTAGCAATCAACAGCTGAGCGAGCGCGTCGACACCAGCGACGAGTGGATTCGCACCCGCACCGGCATCGGCGCTCGCCGCATCTGTGCCGCCGACGAACCCCTCACCCAGCTGGCCAGCCGTGCCGCCCAGGCTGCTCTAGAGCACGCGGGATGGAGTCCTGAGGATCTGGATCTGATCCTGATGGCCACCTCGAGCCCGGATGATCTCTTCGGCACCGCCCCGCGGGTGCAGGGCGCCATCGGCGCCCGCAACGCCGTGGCCTTTGATCTCACCGCCGCCTGCAGCGGATTCCTGTTTGCCCTGATCACCGCCGGGCAATACCTGCGCAGCGGCGCCATGCGCCGGGCCCTGGTGATCGGTGCCGATCAGCTCAGTCGCTGGGTGGACTGGGACGATCGCACCACCTGCGTGCTCTTCGGCGATGGCGCGGCGGCCGTGGCCGTGGAGGCCTGCCCATCTGCACAAGACGGCCTGCTCGGCTTCCGCATGCACTCCGATGGCAGCCGCAACGGCTGCCTCACCCTTGCTCAGACCGACACCCACACCGACGTTCTGGGTGGCGTGAGCGCGCAGGTGGGTGGCTTCGCGCCGCTGCGCATGAACGGCCAGGAGGTCTACAAGTTCGCCGTGCGGGAAGTGCCGGCGGTGCTCAAGGAACTGCTGGAGAGCACCGGCACACCAGCCAGCGATCTCAACTGGCTGCTGCTGCATCAGGCCAACCAGCGCATCCTCGATGCGGTGGCCGATCGCTTCGCCATCCCCCACGAGCGGGTGCTTAGCAACCTGGCGAGCTACGGCAACACCTCGGCGGCCACCATCCCCCTGATGCTCGATGAGGCCGTGAAGGATGGCCGCGTCAAGCCAGGAGATTTGATTGCCAGCAGCGGCTTTGGTGCGGGCCTGAGCTGGGGTGGTGCGCTGCTGCGCTGGGCTGGGCCCCAGGGCTGAACCGACCTGGATCTCGGCTCCCCCGCGTAATGTCCCCCCGACATTGCATCGCGAGTAGCTATGGGTATCGCCTGGGTGTTTCCCGGACAGGGCTCACAGAAAGTGGGTATGGCCGCCGGGGTGCTCGAGCTGCCCGGTGCCCGCGACCGCTTCGCCGCTGCATCGGAGCTGCTCGGGCGTGATCTGCTCGCCATCTGCGCCGGTGAAGCTGAGGGCGAGCTGAGCGATCTCAACGACACCCGCAACACCCAGCCGGCGTTGTTCGTGATCGAGAGCCTGCTCGTGGACGGTCTCAAAGCCCAAGGGCGCAGCGCCGATCGGGTGGCCGGCCACAGCCTGGGCGAACTGGTGGCCCTCTATGCCGCCGGCGTGTTCGATGTGAACACGGGCCTGCAACTCATGAAAACCCGCAGCGAGCTGATGGCCGCTGCCGGCGGCGGCGCCATGACGGCCGTGATGGGCTTCGATCGCGACGAGCTCGATCAACTGGTGGCCGCCACCGAAGGCGTGGTGATCGCCAACGACAACAGCAGTGCCCAGGTGGTGCTCTCCGGCAGTCCTGAGGCGGTGGCGGCGGTGAGCAGCCAACTGACGTGCAAGCGCGCAATCCCCCTGGCGGTGAGCGGCGCCTTCCACTCGCCGTTCATGCAGAGCGCAGCCGATGCCTTTGCGGCAGCACTGGAAACCGTGTCGTTCAACGATGCATCGATTCCGGTGCTGAGCAACACCGATCCCACCCCTGAAACCAGCGGTGCGGCGCTCAAACAGCGGCTGCGCACCCAGATGACCACTGGCGTGCGCTGGCGGGAAACCATGGACGCCTTCAGCGGCAGCGGCATCGACACGGCCGTGGAGATCGGCCCCGGCAACGTGCTCAGCGGCCTGATCAAACGCAGCTGCGAAGGGATCACCACCGCCCAGATCAGCGGCGCCGCCGACCTGGGGCTGTGAACAAACCCGTTCAGGCTGTGAAGCGGGTGCTGCGCCGCCGGCGCAAACCCGCCGAGCCACCGGCCCTGCTGCGCACACCGAGGCCCAGCCTCACCTACCGGCTGGTGAGCTACCTGCTGGTGTTCCCGATCTACCGGCTGCTATTTCGCGGCCGCACCGCCGGCAACGCCAATGTGCCCCTGGAAGGGGCGCTGGTGGTGGTCGCCAACCACGGCTCCCATCTCGACCCGCCGCTGCTGGGCCATGCCCTGGGCCGTCCGGTGGCCTTCATGGCCAAGGCCGAACTGTTTCGGATCCCAGTGCTGGGGCCGATCATCCGCGCCTGCGGCGCCTATCCGGTGGCCCGCGGTGCAAGCGACCGCGAAGCAATCCGTACGGCCACCGATCGCCTCGAGCAGGGCTGGGCCACCGGTGTGTTCATCGATGGCACCCGCCAGGCCGATGGCCGGGTCAACAATCCCCAAGCCGGCGCCGCACTGCTGGCCGCCCGAGCTGGGGTGCCGCTGCTGCCCGTAGCGATCATCAACAGCCATCGGGCCCTGGGGACCGGATCCACTCAGCCACGGCTGGTGCCGGTTCACATCCGCATCGGCACGCCGATTCCACCGCCGGCTTCACGCAAACGAGCGGATCTCGATGCCGCCACAGCCGCCTGCCAGGCCCAGATCAACGCCCTACTGGATCAGGGCTTGATCAACGGCCCCGCGCTGCCTCCAGCAGCGGCCCGAACCGCGCTACCGCCCAGCTCCTGAGATCACGCCCCGTGAGCACCCACAGGGCCGCGCGGGCGCCATCTCCCCACACCTTGCGCCAACCCTCGGGCCTGCAGCGCTCACCGCAGGGCACCTCCACCGGCGTGAGGCCAATGCCACGGCTGCCCGCCACGACCCGGCCCACCAACATGGCCCGTTGCATGTGATCACTGCTGGTGACCAGCAGCACATGCCTCACCTTGGCGCGTTTGAGCTCATCCACCACCGAGGTGAAGTTGGTGAGGGTGTCGGTGGCGCGGTAATCCAGCTGCACGCGTCCGGCATCAAGACCCTGGTGGTCAAACAACCAGTGGGCGTATTCAGGATTACTGCCACCGCTCACCAACACCGGCAGTCCATCCCGCTGGGCAAGCTCCGCCGCCACGCGCTCCCGTTCCACATCGCCGCCCAGCACCAAGATCAACTGGGGCGGCGGCAACGGCGGCTGCCAGAGCCCCCGTGACAGCACCACCAAGCCCGCCGCACCAAGCAGGATCAGGGCACGACGTCCCCGTCTTCGCGGCCGGGCTTGCGGCGATTGGCGGCGCGGGGGCCGCCGCCGCCGACGCCGCGATGACGGCGGCACGCTGGCCCTGGGTGCCATCAGGCCCCCTCCACTGGACTGGTGGGATAGATGGGCAACACGGGCTGCCAGGGCCCCGGCAGGCCCTCAGCCTGGGCAAGCTGCCCCAGCTGAAGCAGCTCCAGGGCATCAGCTCCGGCATCCACATCCGCCGCATGCCTGGGGTCGGGGCCATCGGCAGCACCAGGCCAGGCTTCAGCGGCTCGGAATAGCCGCGGCAGCTCCAGCTCCGCCACACCGCCAAAGCTGGCGGGATCCGGGCCATAGCAACCGGCCACCGTGCCACGCCGCGGCAGCTCTTGCGCCAACCAAAAACGGGGATGTGCATGCATCGGGCCGCCGGGCCGCGCCAAACGGCGCGCCATCAGCAGAAAACTGCTGAACCCATGCAATGGCACCTGCAACTGCTGCGCCAGGGTGCGCGCCAGCACGACGGTGAGGCGGGTGCCGGTGAAGCCACCTGGACCAGTGGCGACCACCAGGCGACCGACCTCGCTCCAGCGCTCAGCGGGCAACACCTGCTCCAGACACGGCAGCAACTCATTAGACAAGGCCCGGCCCAGCGGGAAACAGGAGCACTGAGCCGGCTGCTGAGCAGCCCCCAGCGGCTGCACCGCCACGGCCAGGGTTTCGCTGGAGCTGTGCAGGGCCAGCAGCAGGGAGGCCTCGCTCATCCCGGCACCACCTGATCCGGGCAGAGCCGCTGCCAGCGGCCGCGCTCCAGGCTGAAGCTGCCGCAGGCGCGAACATCCCATTCGACCCCCACCTGGCCGGCGGGAAGGTTCTGCACCTGCACGTGGATGCGGGGCTGATCAGGCACGAACTGTGGATCAGAGCTGAGATGGGGAACGCCGTGCTGGCGCTCCACCGCGTGGTAGGCCTGACATTGATCGACCCAGCGGCAATCCACGCAGATGCACATGCCCGGCGCCGCAGCGGATGGGGCCATTGTGACCCCTGCAGCGCTGACGCAGCTGGCCTGGGAGCGACTGCAGCCTGAGGCCTGGCCGCTGCCGCGCCAGGCCTTTCCTACCGATGCCGCCCTGGTGGGCGGGGCTGTTCGCGATGCCCTCTTGAATCGCCTCGGTCCCACTCCAGATCTGGATTTGGTGGTGGAGGGCGATGCGGTGCAGCTCTGCAGGCAGCTCAGCCGCCGCCATGGCGGCAGCGCCGTGGTGCTCGACGCCGAGCGCTCGATCGCACGGCTGGTGATTCAGGGCTGGAGCATTGATCTGGCCCGCCGGGAGGGGGACAACCTCGAGGCCGACCTGCAGCGGCGTGACTACACCATCAACGCCATGGCCCTGCCGTTGGAGGCCGGTGCCGACCTGGTGGATCCCCTCGGGGGCCTGAGGGATCTCAGCGATGGCCTGCTGGTGGCCGTGGCGGAGCAGAACCTGCTCGACGATCCCCTGCGCCTGTTGCGCGGTCTGCGGCTGGCGGCGGAGCTGGGCTTTGGATTGGAGCAGCGCAGCCAGGGCTGGCTGGCCCAACATCGGGAGGCCTTGGCCGGGGTCGCCGGGGAGCGGGTGCTGGCAGAGCTGGAGAAGCTGGCCGCAGCAGCCCAGGGTGAATGCCAGCTTGGCCTGTGCCTGGAGCTGCAGCTGCTCAAGCCCTGGAGCGAGGCCGGCGATCGGGATTGGCTGCAACGCTGCAGCCTGGAAGCAGCGCAGGCCCTGGGGCTCAGCGAGGCCGAGCGCAACATGGCCCTGCCCCTGGCGCGGCTGGCCGCCAGCCTCAGCAGTGGCAGCCTGCGCCGCCTGAACAGCAGCCGCAAACTGCAGCAGCGTGTGGAGCGACTGCGGCACTGGCACCAACAGCTCGGAACCGCGAATGGCGCGGCAGCTGCCGAAGCGTTGCCGGAAGACGAACGCCTGCGTCTGCACCGGGAGCTTGAGTCGGATCTACCAGCGCTGCTGTTGAGCTGGGCTCCCGATCGCGCCAAAGTCTGGATGCAGCGCTGGCGTGATCCAGCCGATCTGTTGTTTCATCCCCGGGCCGCTGTTGACGGCAGCACGCTGCAGCGGGAACTCGGCATCAGCGCCTCGCCGGCCCTGGGAGAGCTGCTGCTGCACCTGATGCAAGAGCAAGCCTTTGGCCGCCTCAGCGGCCGCGCTGATGCACTGCGAGCGGCGCAGCAATGGCTCGAATCCCCTCATCTCCGTAGCGAAGGGGGACCACGCCGTGATTAACTTTCCGTGCAAAGGCGTTTATGACGACCTGATTCGCGCCAGTACGGACGCTGAGATCTCGCCAGTTCGGTTAACAGCCTTGAAACGCTTGTCATCAACGCTGCTGTAGCAGCGCAACTTGACCAGCGCGCCACACCCAACCGCGTGGTTTCCGCCCGTTAGGCCAGAACACGTTTTTTCTTCCCTTCCCCCGACATCCCATGAGCGTTCGTCTTTACGTTGGCAACCTGCCACAGAGCTTTGATGCCAAGGAGCTCGACGCTCTGTTCGCCGGCGTGGGCGAAGGGATTCGTTTCAAGGCCGTTCAGGACCGTGAAACCGGCGCTGGCCGTGGCTTCGGCTTCGCCAACGTCGACGACGAGAAAGTTGCCGATGCCGTGATCGAGCAGCTCAACGGCCGCGAGTTCGCCGGCAACGCGTTGCGTATCGAGCGCTCCGAGCGTCGCGATGAGCGCCGTGGCAACGACCGCCGCCCCGGTGGCGCCCCCGGCACCCCCGCCGTGGCCCGCAAGGCCGTCAACAAGGTTGTGCACCGCGACTCCGTGGAAGAGGGTGCCCCCGATCCCCGTTGGGCCGGCGAACTGGCCAAGCTCAAGAGCCTGCTCGACAACCAAAAAGCTGCGGTCTGAGCAGAACCATGGAGGAGCGGTGCTGGATCTGGCGCGGCTTCTCCATTAGTTACACCTGCCATGCACGTGGCACTAACGGCTCTCCCCCAGGGAGGGCCGTTCTTTGTATTCATGGTTTTGGGGCGTCCAAAGGGCACTGGCGTCACAACCTGCAGGCGCTGAGCTGCGACGCATCGGTTTATGCCATTGATCTGCTTGGCTTCGGCAACAGCAGCAAACCCATCTCCTGCCTGGATGGAGAAGCGCTGATTGCGGAAGGTGTGCGCTACGGGTTTGATCTCTGGGCTGAACAGATCCGCGACTTCTGCAGCGAGGTCATCGGCGCCAATGGACCGGTTGAGCTCCAACTGATCGGCAATTCCATCGGCGGCGTAGTCGCACTCAATGCCGCGCGGCTGTTGCAGGAACGCGGCGAGGAGCCCAAGCAGGTGATCCTGATCGACTGCGCCCAGCGGGAACTGGACATCAAACGGCTGGACACCCAACCCTGGCCCGCACGGCTGGGCCGGCCCCTGCTGATGGCCGTGGTGCGGCAACGCTGGCTGATCAACAGCCTGTTTCAGGTGTTGGCGCGGCCCACCTTCGTGCGCGGCGTGCTGAAGCAGGCCTACCCCAGCGGACACAACGTGGACGACGAACTGGTGGACCTGTTGGTCCGCCCCAGTCAGCAGCCCGGAGCCACAGAAAGCTTTCGGGGCTTTGTGAATCTGTTCAATGACTGGCTGGCGCCGCAACTGCTCGCCCAGCTGCAGGTGCCTGTGCGACTGCTCTGGGGCGAAGCAGACCCTTGGGAACCGGTGGCGGAAGCCCGGCGCTGGCAGCAGGCATACCCCTGCATTCAGGAGCTTGCGGTGCTCGAGGGCCTGGGGCATTGCCCCCACGATGAGGCGCCCGAGCGGGTGAACCCGATCCTGCTGGCTTGGCTACAGCAAGGCTGGCGTTAATTAACGCGCTTGGGCGATCACAAAGGAGCGCGGTAGATCCAGAAACTTGCCCGAGGTGGGCACGTAGGCGCGATGGTTGAACACGTCGTAATCGAGCTCCTCGATCACATCGAGAATGCCCCGATAGAGCCGCAGGGACGCCCAGACCGGCCAGCGAGCATCGGGGGCCAACCAACGCACACCCGCCTCGGAGCGCGCAAACCAATCGCGGGCCCGCTCCAGCTGAAAACGCATCAGCTCACGCCAGCTGTCATTGAGAGTTCCCGCCATCAGCTCCGCTTCGCTGTAACCGAAACGCTCGAGATCCTCCAGGGGCAAATAGATCCGGCCGCGGCCGCGATCTTCTCCCACATCGCGCAGGATGTTGGTGAGCTGATTGGCGATGCCCAGGGCCACAGCCGCCTCACTTGTATCCGGCGGGTCGCTCCAGGGGGCTGAGGTGTAGGCGGGATCGATGCCCATCACCTCTTGCGTCATCAAACCCACCGTGCCTGCCACGCGGTAGCAGTAGAGCTTGAGCTGATCGAACGTGTCGTAGCGGTGGGTGGTGAGATCCATCCGCATGCCCTCGATCATGTCGAGATAGGGCTGGATCGGCTGGGGATAGCGCTCGATCGTGTCCGCCATGACACGGTCGAGGCCATCGCGCACGGTGCCCTCAAACAGCTCGCGGGTGCGCTGCTCCCAAGCGTCCAGGCGAGATGCCAGCTCAGCCTCAGGGCGTGTCATCGCCTCAGGACTGTCCATCAACTCATCGGTGCGGCGGCACCAGACGTAGATGGCCCAGATGGCACGCCGCTTAGCCGGCGGCATCAACAGGGTGCCCAAATAAAACGTTTTGGCCCACTCAGCTGTTTCTTGGCGGCAGGCCTCGTAGGCCTCCTCCAGGGAAGGGATGCCGGTCGTGGCAGAGGCCAGGGTCACCAGGTCAGGCCGCCACGGCCACCGGCGAACCCGCCACCGCCTGAGCACACAGTTTGCCGCTGAGCACAGCACCTTCCAT
>JBEDHJ010000151.1:0-3580 GCA_041174205.1 Cyanobacteriota bacterium
GCGAATTGCTCAGCCAGCGGCGGCCCCTCTATGCCCAGGCTGATCTGCACATCGTTCAGGACGGCCGGGCGCCGGAGCAGGTGGCTGATCAGATCCTCGAAGCACTGCCCAGCGTGCTCAAAGAGCGCAGCAGTGCTCCCGATCACCAGCTGCAGGTGGTGAATGAGGCGGGCGAGGTGGGGCGCTCGATCAACTGATCGAGCCGGGAGGTTCGAGGCGGATCGCAAACCACTGCACCACCACACCTGGCTCCAGCTCGAGTTCACAGGCCGTGTCGAGCAAACGCTGGGCGCGGCTGGGGCCATCCGCCAGATCGCGCAGATCCGCCGGCAAGCTGCTCAACTGCCGCAGCTGTTGCTCCAGCCAAACCAGGGTTTCGGCGGCACTGAGCAGCTCCTGAGGCCGGCCCGGCTCCAGCACCACGTAGTGATCCAGCTCGCGAATGAGTGGATCAGACATCGGGGAGCACCCGCCAGGATTGGCGCAGCCTGCCACGCCCTGTTGCCGTGATGTCGATCCAGCCCTGGCGGCCGCTGGCAGCCGCTCTGCTGTGCCTGCTCCTGCTCGCCGGCCAGCCGATGGAGGCCTGGGCCGTTGACGCAGTGCTGGAGCAGCGACTCAGCGCCTGGCCCCAATGGAGCCTGCCCGCCCCCTTGCCGCGGCCAGGCCATCAGGATCTGCTCTATCCGGATTGGTTTGCCGGCAGCTGGCAGGCCACCAGCCACGACCCCAGCGGCGCTGAACCCGATCTCAACTACACGGTGCACTTCAGCCGCGATGGGCGCGGCCGGGTGGTGGGCGATCGGGCCTTCAATGCCACAGCGATCGGCGAGGCCCTGCTGGGGGAGCAGCTGCTGCAAGTGCGCAACGACCCGCGCAATCCCAACCGCCAACTGGCGGACCTGCGCGGAGATCAGCTGCTGGAATCCACCGTGGTGGGCCGGCGCAGCGAACAGCCAGACAGCAGCCTGTTTCTGGCCGATGAGCTAGCCCTGCAGGTGCTGCATGGCCCTGGCGATCCGCGGGTGAGCCGGGTGGAAACCCTGAGCCGCTACCGCTGCGTGAGCGGCGACCGCATCGAAGCCGAGCAGTGGCAAGCGAGCTACGGCTCACCGAGCGACGGGCTGGCGGCCGAGGCGCGTCGCAGCTGGCGCGGAACGCTGGTGCTGGAACGGCTGGATCAGGTGCGGCCCAGCTGAGCGCCGATGCGATCGCGCCAGGCCCAGAGCGGCGCCAGTTGCGGATCGTCCGCCAGGCCTGGCACACCGCGGCCAGCCAGGGGGGCACCGGCACTGGCCGGGAACAGCAACAGCGAGAGCTGGGCCGCCACCGCAACATCCGCCAGGCTGAGCTGATCGCCCACCAGATAGGGCTGGGCCTGCACCAAGGCGCAGAGCTGATCAAGGTTGGCCCGCAGCGCTTCCAAGCCGCTGTGATCGATCACCTGGCCCAGGCTGCTGAGCACCCCTGAAGGCAGAGCCCCCACCAACGAGCGCAGCGGGGTGGGGGTGGACTCCGGCAGCAGGCCACCCCGCAACACCGGATCAGCGGCGGCCGCCTGCACCAGCGCCAGGCGGGCCCCCGCAGCCAAGGCGGTATCGGCCCAGTCCTCCAGAAGCAGCACCTGAGCCCGGCGGGCTGGATCCGCCGGCAGCAGGGCCGGCTCAGGACACTTGGCCTCCAGATGCAGGGCGATGGCGCTGGAGTCGGCGATCACCTCGGCGCCGTCCACCAACACCGGCACCTGCCGCTGACCGGAGAGGCGGTAGAGCTCCAGTTGCCCCACCCCAGGGGTCACCTCCACCACGGTGTAGGCCAGCTGTTTGGCGGCCAGAACCAACCGCACCTTCTCGCAGAAGGCGGAGTGGCGGAACTGATGGAGCTCCAGCATGGTGTCAGCGCAGCGGGATCGAGCGCCGGAACGGATCCCTTTGGCGGCAGAGTAGCCAGCACTGAACGGCGATCGCCCCAGCCCCGATGCGGGATTTCTTCCTGAATGTGACGCGGTATCCCCGCTACCTGATCGCCTTCGGGCTCGGCGTGGCCAACTCGGTGCTAGAGCCGCTGGCCCGGCGGCGCAGCAACCCGGTGACCGCCGTAGCCCTGATCGGTGCCCTGGTGAGCGGCCTGCTGAGCCTGGGACTGATCCTGCGTGCCATGGTGAGCACAGATGTGATCGCCTAGCAATGGCGCAGGGCAGGCGTGTGGAGCGGGTGGCGGCCCTGATCCGCCGAGAGGTGAGCGAGCTGCTGGTGAACGGGATCAAGGACGATCGCGTCAGCCTCGGCATGGTGAGTGTCACCAATGTGGAGGTGGCCGGGGATCTGCAGCACTGCAAGATCTATGTGAGTGTGTTTGGCAGCCCGGAGGTGCAGCAGCAGGCCCTGGCCGGTCTGCGCTCCGCCGCCAGCTACGTGAAGGGCGAACTGGGCCGGCGCCTCAACATGCGCCGCACCCCCGAGGTGATCTTCCACCTGGATCGCGGCATCGAGAAGGGCACCTCTGTGCTGGGCCTGCTCAATCAATTGGAGCAGCAGCGCCAGGAACGGGGCGATATCCCGGAGGGGACGGGCCAGCTCGACGATGACGAGCCCTGATCTGCGCCGCCAGCTCGCCAGCCTGCTGGTGGTGCGCGGCAGCGGCCATGGCCGTGATGGTCAGCGCCGCTATCCCCGCTGGGAACTCAGCAACGCCGAACTGAAACGCCTGCTTGAAGCGGGTGTGGGTGGGGTGATCCTGCTGGGGGGAAGTGCTGAGGAGTTGCGACTGCGCTGCGCCCAGCTGCAGGCCTGGGCTGATCAACCGCTGCTGCTGTGCGCCGATGTGGAAGAGGGCGTGGGCCAGCGCTTTGAAGGGGCCAGCTGGCTGGTACCGCCCCTGGCCCTAGGCCGCCTCTATGCCCGAGATCCCGATCGAGCCGTTGGCCTCGCCGAACGCTATGGCCGCTGCTGCGGCCGCCAGGCGAGGCTGCTGGGCCTCAATTGGGTGTTGGGGCCTGTCTGCGATGTGAACAACAACCCCGCCAACCCGGTGATCAACGTGCGGGCCTGGGGTGAAACGGCGCAGAGCGCTGGCGCCCTGGCTGCTGCCTTCGTGCATGGCTGCCAGGGGGAAGGGGTGCTGGCCTGCGCCAAACACTTCCCGGGCCATGGCGACACCAGCAGCGACTCCCACCTGGAGCTGCCGCTGATTCCCCACAGCCGTGAGCGGCTGGAGGCGGTGGAGCTGCCGCCATTCCGCGCAGCGATCGCCGCAGATGTGGCCGCCGTGATGACGGCGCATCTGCAGCTCCAGGCCCTGGACGCCGAGCGGCCCGCCACGCTCTCGCCGGCGGTGCTCACCGATCTGCTGCGCAGCGATCTCGGCTTCAGCGGCCTGGTGGTGACCGATGCCCTGGTGATGGACGCGATCACGGCCCATTACGGAGCCGGCGAAGCCGCCGTGCTGGCCTTTGAGGCCGGGGCTGATTTGATCCTGATGCCCGCCGATGCCGAGGCAGCCCTCGATGGGTTGGAGGCAGCGGTGGCTGATGGCCGCATCAGCGGGCAGCGGCTGCAGGCCAGCCTGGAGCGGCGGCGGC
>JBEDHJ010000152.1:0-16078 GCA_041174205.1 Cyanobacteriota bacterium
GGTAGGTCAGCTGGCTGAAACCAGCAGCACAGGCATCAGCAACAGGGTGATCGCCGCGGCTGCGACCAGTGCAGTGGCTGTAAACATCATGTCTCCAGTCAGGCTCAATCACCCTAAAAAGATTTATGGCTTGGCTGACGTCATCGATCGTTGATCAGGAGCCTTTGCTTCACACCCGCTGCATCCCACTCCCACAGCGCTTCTGGTTCTCCTGGAGCTTGCGCTCCAACCGTGTATGAACCCCCAACTCCGCACCCTTCCAAAGCCGATCGATCTCCCTGGTGAAGTGGGCTGCTAGCAGCGGTGAATCGATCACCATCAACACTTCGTCGTTCTGATGGGCTGCTGAAGGGCTCCAATTGAAGCTGCCTGTGATCACGGTGTTGCCATCAACCACGCCGAATTTATGGTGCAATTTATCGCCACTGGCGAGCTGCGGAATGCCGACACCTCCTGCGGCTTCATGCAGCGGTTGATTACCAGCTTCCAGCTTGCAATGGCGATCGGCTAGCGACACGCCGAGTAGATCGAGCACTTCCGAAAAGGAACGGCTGGCGAAGCCCGGATCGGCGAGGAGCCGCAGTTTGACGCCGCGTTGTTTCAGCTCTGCGAGCACGGTGGTGAGCTGCTGAGCGGAGAACACAAATAACCCCAGGTCAACGCGTTGGCGAGCGCTCGACAGGGTGCTGGCAATCAGCTCCAGGCCGTTATCGGGGTTGCTGGAGCGATGGGGGGCGAACAGCACATGCACCGGTGTCTGGCCCACCATCACCGTGGTGGCTGGCCCAGAACGCTTCGCCAACCCGAAGCGGCTGTCGTTTGCACCTCCAGGCCCATCGCCCCACATCCGTTCGAAATCGGCGCTGAACAAAGCCGCCAGTTCAGCGCTGTCGAAACGCAGCAGGTGGTTCACATTGCCGCGGCTGCGGGGAGCGCCGGGATCGCCATGGATGCAGGAGGGCGTGAAGTTGGCAGAGCCGGTCACGACCACGGCTCGATCTACCACCAGATACTTCGAGTGCATCAGGCCGCTGCCCTTGCTGCCATCGGCGGTGTCATCGATCAGGGGCACCCCTGCCCGCTTCAGGATTCCAACGGCATCTCCCTGTTGCTGCTCCTCCAGGCTGAGCCGGCCATCGCGGTTTTGATCCGCTAGCGCCATCAGCTGCTGGCGGCGCTGGCGCAGGTGGGGGCTGAGATCTGCGTCGTGCTGCTCGCTCCAGGGTGTGCTGTAGCTGTTTTCCAACACCACCCGCACCGTGAGTCCGCGCTTGTGTTGGTCAGCCAGGGCTTCCGCAATCCTGGGTAACGACAGCTCCTGCACAGCCACCAGAATCTCCCGCCTGGCCCTGTGAATGGTGTCCAGCAGTAGGGCCTCCAGATTGTCGCCATTGCGCTGGCGGCCATCAATCGGGCTGCGGTAGTGGCTGTCTTCACGCTGGTTGAAGGCCACCTTGATCCCATTGGGCAGGGGCAAAGGCGCCGGTTTGCGGCCCACCAGCTGGCCTGGGCTGATGCCACATCCATGAACCGCCAGCGCGAACAGCGCGGCCAGTCCAACGAGGGGTGCGCGGCTGCGATCCATGCAAGTGGGGAGGCTTTGCCTAGAGCATTCCCCGCGCGAACTGGCTGGCGTCAGCCGTGCTCAGGCAGTTCGGAGGTGCGCAGCATGGCGACGAACCAGACGCTGCTGATCGCCACCGCCGCCAATACTCCGGCGGCAATGCTCACCTTCACCATCAACAGGCAGACCAGCAGCGGCAGCACCACGGCGCCAGTGATGGGTGTGAGGGCGACCAGGGTTTTCATCGCTGGGGATTCAGAACCACTCCGCCACAGCCTGGTCGCTGGGGTTGCTGTTGTCTTCCGGGGTGGCGCGTTCGAAATCGAGCGTGATGTTGCGCTTTTGCTCACCATCAGCGGCCACGGCCTCGATGGCATAGACCTGCTGGCCGTCGCGGAACGGCACCTGGATCCGGAAGGTGCCATCGCTGGAGAGGGGCACATCTTCTCCGCCGATGCTCAGCTTGGCGGAGGGGTCCGTGGCGCCATAAACGATCAGCTCGGCATCAGCCACAAGCCAGAAGGAGCGCTGCCGCGGTGCCACCACCCCGGAACCGGATTCGCTGCGGCCGCTCGCCCAGATGCCGGCGCCGGAGGCATTGAGGCCTGCGCCACTGCCTTCGCCCATTTCGTGGAAGGCTTCCGAGCCACGGCCGAGGCGGCGGGCTCCCAGGGTGGCGGTTTGGTAGAGCCGCTCGTGCAGGCCGTTATCGCTGCTGGGCAGGGTCTGTGGGGTGATCGTGGTGGGAGGCGTGTCGAGCGAGAAGGGCACGAATTGATCGAGGATCTGCTCGCTCGGGTGCAGGGCTGGCACGCGAGCCACCGAGGAGAAGGCCAGCGAAATCCAGCCGCCGCTGCCACTGCTGACGCGGTAGCCCAGTTCAACGCGATAGTCGCGGTCGCTCAGGGGCACCGGCAGATACCACTCGGTGGCATGGCTATCCACCGGCACCTCCTGCAGGGTGTGGGGGTGGCTGCCGCCGTTGCTCATGCCTGTGACATCAGCCACCCGCAGGCAGAGCTGGCTGGCGCCGGCCTTGAAGGCTTGTTGGCGGTCGCGCTCGCTGATCTCCCAGAACACATAGGCCCACTGGGGGTCGCGCGGCAGAAACACCACCCGGGTGTCATCGGTCTGCCGGGACGGCGCGTGCTCCTGCTCGAGGCTGGAGAGATCAGCCTGGCGCTCGCCGATGGCATGCACCAGTTCATCCTTGGTTTTGCGGCTGTAGAGCGTCACGCCCAGCTCGCTGGCCACCTGGCGCAGTTGGCGCAGGGTCATCCGGGCAAGCGATGACAGGGTCTGACTCACAGCGCCTCCGGATTGTGTTCGGGATCAGTCTGACCAACTCTCACAGGTCTGCCCTGATCTGTGATCCCGCAGTCAGCATCCCAAGACTGCGGCAGCGGCGCTGAGGCACAAAAAAGCGGGGGTTTCCCCCCGCGCATGATTTGGCCGAGATGGCCTGAATTATCAGCGGCCGAGGCTGCGGTAGGGCACCTTGGCCAGGTAGTCGATGTCGGCGCTGCCGGCGGCGCTGGCACCACGCAGAGCAGGCAGGGTGCGCACCCAGGGCATGTAGTCCTGAGGGAAGCCGCCGCGGCGCTGCAGTGAACGCTCGGGCAGTTTGCGGGCCGTACCGGTGTAGACGATCTGGGGGAAGCCCAGGATGCCGCGGTAGTAGGCGTCGTAGCGGGGGCTGGTGATGTTGAAGGGGGTTTCACCCAGGTCACGGCTGCCCACCACGCGGTTGCGGTGGTAGGGAACGGTGTCGTACCCAAAGGCGTTCAGGTACTCCTCGCTGTCGAGGATGTCGTCAACCATGCCCTTGACGCCGCGGGTCATCAGCACGGCGGACCAGGCGATTTCCTCGGACTTGCCATAGGTCTGGCGGCCCAGCAGCTTCTCCACCAGGTGGCGGGCCACCTTGTAGTTGCTGTTGAGGGTGTAGAAGCTGCGGTTAAAGGTGTCCGACAGGCACAGGGAGCGAATGAAGTCGCGCACGGTGATCTGTCCGTCGCGCAGCTGGCACTCCAGGGTGCGGTCGCGGTCGACCTTGAAGGCGTGGAAGAAGATCTGGCGATAGGCCGCTTCGATCACGAAGTTTTGGTCTTCGCGATCCATGGCCTTATCCATGGACACGGCTTTCGGATCCTCGTCCGAGCCCACGCGAAGGGGATCCACACGCGAGTTCTGCGTTGTGGGCGCGTACTTCAGGAGGGGAAGGGCCACTCGAACTTCGGCATCCGTCGCTGGTGATCGTAGAAGTGCCGTTCGGGCTCCACTGATCGGCCTCAGTCAGGACTCACAGTCCGTAACGTTCGCCACCAAGGCGGCTCACCAGCCCAGCAGCGAGAGAGCCGGGGTTGTGTTGGTGTCGCTCTGGCCACTTGCGGCTGCGGCCGGGCGGGCATCGCTGCTGTCGTCGCAGCGGGTCTCGATGCAGAAGGAGGCGTTGTTGGAGAGGCCTTCCACCGTGCTGCTGCGCACGCGCACGTTGGGGCCGGCAAACGCGAAGCGCTCCCAGACGCTCATCGTTTCGTAGTCGGTGTTCAGCAGCAGTCCATCGCGCTCATCCATGCAGAACCGGGAGCTGGCGGGTGCCTTCTCGGCGTAGCCCAGATCCCGCAGCAGGATCCCTTCGCGGCCGCGGGCATCGGTGGGGATCAGGCCGATCACGCTCTCGCCGGTGTGGTCTTCTCCGGCTTTGTCCCAGGCCATCGAGGCGCTCCAGCGCACCCAGCACCCCCCCACCAGCCCAGCGGGATCCTGGCCGTGCAGTTGGGCGAGTTCCAGCAGGCGTTGATCGCTGGGGGCCAGTTCTTCCACCACGATCAGCGAGCCGCCGGCTTCGGCCCGGCGATGCAGCAGGTGATGCACGCTGCGCTGGGAGCGCCAGCGGCCGCAGCTCAGCTGGAAGAAGCTGAGGGCGTTGTCGATGGCGAGGCTCACGGCGTCGGCACAGCTGCAGCGATGATCGCAAGTCAACCCGCTGCTGAGTGGTGCTGATCGGCGCTCTGGCCGCCCTGGCCGCCGCCCTCTGCTGGACCCTCGCCTCCAGTCTCTGGCGGGCGCTGCCCACATCCCTCAGTGCGGGACAGCTCAATCTGCTCAAGAACTGGCTGGCGGTGGCGCTGCTGCTCCCGCTGGTCTGGGGGCGAACCTGGCCAGCTGCCCCGCAACCGCTGCTGCTGCTCGTGCTCAGCGGTGTCCTGGGCATCGCCCTGGGCGACAGCCTGTTCTTTGCGGCCCTGCGGCGGCTGGGCACGCGCCGCACGCTCACGCTCGATGCCGGCGGGCCGGCTGTCACCGCTGTGGCCGGGATGGTGTGGCTGTCGGAGCGGCCCTCCGGGCTCGAATGGCTGGGGCTGGCTTTGATCACAGTGGCGCTGGTGTTGGCGGCGGCTCGCCAGCGGGGAGCTGCTGTGCCGGCCGTGCAGCAGTTGCAGGGGGTGGCGATGGCTCTCGGCGCGTTGCTCTGCGGCAGCGGCGGCGCTCTGCTTTCCCGCGCAGCCCTGCGCGATCTGGCGTTTGATCCTCTGCAATCAGCCTTGGTGCGGCTGCTGGCAGCGGCGCTTGTGCTCCTGCCCCTGCTGGCCACGTTGCCCCGGGCCCAATCGGGCCCCCAGCCTGCGCGGCGGCGCTGGCCCCTGGCGTTGCTCGCCACCTTGCTGGGCACCACCGCGGGGATCGCCTTGCAGCAGACGGCTCTTCAGCAGTTGCCCGGGGGGCTGGCGGTAGCCCTGCTGGCCACAGCCCCGGTGATGGCGTTGCCATTGGCTGCCCGGGAGGGTGATCACCCTGGCTGGCGCGGTTGGTTGGCGGCGTTGCTGGCCTTGGCGGGTGTCAGCTGTGTGGTGGCGTGAACGGATCGCTGCCTTCGGCATGGGCCAGACGCTGATCGGCCTGCTGTTGTCCCCAGCGCACCAGGTCGGCAATCTCAAGCCGGAGCGCCGGTTTGCCCAGCTCCGCGCCGATGGCCTGCAGCTGCAGGGCTGCCTTGCCTAATTGCTCCACCAGCACCGGGATGAAGCTGGGATCGACGGCCAGGTTGGGTTGCTGCTGGGCCCAGGCCATCAGGCCCTCGTCAGCGGGCAGCTGCTCGCCACCGCCAGCTGCCTGTTGCAGGCAGCGCAGGCTGTGGGCGATGAGGCGCAGGTGATGTCGCTCCAGCGCTGGCAGCAGGGTGCTCTCCAGTTCTTGGAGGTCGTGCTCGCTCAGCACGGCTGCAGGTGGAAGCCGCAGGCATGGCCCCCATCCAGCAGCCAGTGCACCCGCTCCACCTGGCAGTCGGGGAAGGTGTGCCGGATCAGCTGAAGTTCCTGATCGCACACACAGGGGAACTGCTCGGCGATCTTCATCACGGAGCAGTGGAATTCGCTGATCACCCAACCTTCTCCATCGGGGTTGGCCCGGAATTCGGCCACATAGCCCTCGCGGCGGCGCAGCTCCACCAGGCGCTCTAGCCGCTGCTGCAGGCTGCCATCGCCGAGTTGATTGCGGTAGTCAGCGGCTTTCTCTGCCGCCTGGCGCTGCAGCAGCTCCTCCACCATGTCGCTGGGGAGGCTGGTGGCCATGGAGCTCAGCAGGCCTAGGGCGAAGTGCTCGCTGCCATTGGGGAACTGGCGGCGGCCGGCTGCAGTGAGTCGCCAGCGATTGGAGGGGCGCCCGGGCCCTTCGGTGCTGGGGCTGGCTTCAACAAACCCCTCGTCTTCAAGGGAGCGCAGGTGGCGGCGCATCACCTGAACCGACACACCCAGCGATTCCGCCAGCTGAGCCGCCGTGACCTCACCCTGACGCAACATCAGGGTGAGCGCTGCTTCTCGCGTGGGGGCCTGCGTGGCGCTCATGGCCTAAGGAGTGCATCCACACCATGCCACGCCCATTCGGGCATTGGCGAGCCATGCCTGCTCCCCCACACGTCACAATGACCCCTCACCCCGAGTGACGCAGACGTGCTTTAGGGTCAACTTGCGAAACCACGCGGTTTCGTAACCAGCCTGGGTCCCGTCCTCACTCCGCTTCGCCCCTGCGCCCATGTCTGCAGCTCCTGCCCCCTCAGCCAGCGACAGTCTTGAGGTGATCCGCAAGTTTGCGGAAACCTACGCCCAGCGCACGGGGACCTATTTCTGCAGTGATCCGAGCGTCACGGCCGTAGTGCTGGAGGGCCTGGCCAGGCATAAGGACGAGCTGGGCGGCGCCCTGTGCCCTTGCCGTCACTATGAGGACAAGGAGGCTGAGGTGTCGCAGGCCTTCTGGAACTGCCCCTGCGTGCCGATGCGCGAGCGCAAGGAGTGCCACTGCATGCTGTTTCTCACCGAAGACAACCCCTTCCGCGGTGAGAAGCAGACCATCACGCTCGAAGAAGTGAAAGCCCTCACCGCCGGTTGAGGAGAGGTTGATGAGTAGTTCGCAGGCCGTTGGTGATCTGGTGAGTCAGCCGTATAAGTACGGCTTCGTCACCGATATTGAAACCGAAAAGATCGCCAAAGGCCTCAGCGAGGATGTGGTGCGTCTGATCTCTAGCAAGAAGGACGAGCCTGCCTTCCTGCTGGACTTCCGCCTGCGTGCCTACAAGCAGTGGCTGCAGATGCGGGAACCCGATTGGGCGACACTTGGTTACCCGCCGATCGACTACCAGGACATCATCTATTACGCGGCTCCGAAGCAACAGCAGAAAAAGGCCAGCCTCGATGAGGTCGATCCGAAGCTGCTGGAAACCTTCGACAAGCTCGGAATCCCGCTGAGTGAACAGAAACGCCTCTCGAATGTGGCCGTCGATGCGGTGTTCGATAGCGTTTCCATTGCCACCACTTACAAGGAGAAGCTGGCCGAGCACGGGGTGATCTTTTGCTCGATCAGTGAGGCTGTCAAGGAATATCCCGAGCTGATCGAGAGCTATCTGGGCACGGTTGTCCCTAGCAATGACAACTTCTTCTCGGCGCTTAACTCTGCGGTCTTCAGCGACGGCTCCTTCGTGTTCATCCCGAAGGGTGTGGACTGTCCGATGGAGCTGTCCACGTACTTCCGCATCAATTCCGGCGATACAGGTCAGTTCGAGCGAACCCTGATCGTGGCTGAGGAAGGCGCTTCGGTGAGCTATCTCGAGGGTTGCACGGCCCCGATGTTTGACACCAACCAGTTGCATGCAGCTGTGGTGGAGCTGGTGGCGCTCGACGACGCTTCGATCAAATATTCCACGGTTCAGAACTGGTATGCCGGTGATGAAAACGGCGTGGGTGGGATCTACAACTTCGTGACCAAGCGCGGGCAGTGCCGCGGTGATCGCAGCAAGATCAGCTGGACCCAGGTTGAAACCGGCTCAGCCATCACCTGGAAATACCCAAGCTGTGTGCTGCAAGGTGCCGACTCCGTTGGCGAGTTCTATTCCGTGGCGCTCACCAACAACAAGCAGCAGGCCGATACAGGCACCAAGATGATCCACGTGGGGCCGCGCAGTCGCTCCACGATCGTGAGCAAGGGCATCAGCGCTGGACGCTCCGCCAACAGCTATCGCGGTTTGGTGCAGATCGGGCCAAAGGCCGTGGGTGCGCGCAACTACAGCCAGTGCGATTCGATGCTGATCGGCGATCAGGCTGCCGCAAACACCTATCCCTATATCCGCTCACAGCAGCCCCAGGCTTCTGTGGAGCATGAGGCCAGCACCTGCCGGATCTCCGAAGACCAGCTCTTCTATCTCCAAAGCCGTGGCATCGGCTTTGAAGAGGCTGTCTCGATGATGGTCAGTGGTTTTTGCCGCGATGTGTTCAATCAGCTGCCGATGGAATTCGCTGCTGAGGCCGACAAGCTCCTGGCCCTGAAGCTGGAGGGTTCCGTGGGCTGAGCCCTCTGAACCAATGGCGGCCGGTGTGTCCGTGGCCGCTTCCCCTCGTCTCATTTCCGCCGTCTTTCCTACCCCGCCAACGCCGTGATTCGCCCCGACGCCCCCGTTCTGCTTGAGATCCGGGATCTGCATGCCCGGGTGGAGGACAAGGCAATTCTCAAGGGGGTGAATCTCACCATTCGCGCTGGTGAAATTCATGCGGTGATGGGCCGCAATGGCAGCGGTAAAAGCACCCTCTCCAAGGTGCTGGCTGGTCATCCGGCCTACACCGTGACATCAGGCAGCGTGCATTACCGCGGCGAGAACCTGCTGGAGCTGGATCCCGAGCAGCGCGCCCGGATTGGCGTGTTTCTGGGTTTCCAATATCCGGTGGAGATTCCCGGGGTAAGCAACCTGGAATTCCTGCGGGTCGCCACCAATGCCCGCCGCCAGGAGCAGGGTCACGAGGAGCTCGACACCTTTGCGTTTGAAGACCTGGTGCGCGAGCGCCTCAAGGTGGTGCAGATGGATCCGGCCTTCCTGGAGCGCTCGGTGAATGAGGGCTTCAGCGGCGGTGAGAAAAAGCGCAACGAGATCCTGCAGATGGCCCTGCTGGAGCCGCTGGTGGCGATTCTCGATGAAACCGATTCCGGCCTGGACATCGATGCGCTGCGCATCGTGGCGGGCGGCGTGAATCAGCTCGCCAACCCCGATAACGCCACCCTGCTGATCACCCACTACCAGCGGCTGCTGGATGCGATCACCCCCGATTACGTGCATGTGATGGCGGCGGGTCGGATCCTGCGCACCGGTGGCAAGGAGCTGGCGCTCGAACTTGAAGAGCGCGGCTACGACTGGGTGGATCAGGAGCTCGCTGCCCTGGCGGCGGAGGTGGCCTGATGCCTGCAAGCCTCGCTGCCCCAGCCGCTGCCAAGGGAGCCTGGTTGGATGCCTGGTTGGCAACGGCCCCGGCCGCCAGCGGTGAGCTGGCCCTGGTTCAGCAGCGCGGTCGTGAAGCCCTGCGTCAACGGCCCATGCCCTCCGGGCGTGATGAAGATTGGCGTTTCACCGATCTTTCGCTGCTACAGACGCTGCCGCTCACGGCCGCTTCCGCCGCGGCTGCTGCGCTGCCCGAGGTGTCTTCAGGCGCCCTGCGGGTGAACTGGAACGGCAGCGCTGATCCGCTCGCCGACCAAGCCCTGCCGGCTGGTTTGCAGCGGCTCAGCGCCGATGAAATTGCCCAGGGTCTAGGGCACACCCTTGCTGCCGCTGGCTGTGAACAGCACTGGCCGGTGGAGCTCAATCACGCTGCCGCGGAGCGGGTGCTGGCGCTGCGTGTCAGCAGCCGCAGCCAGGTGAGCCTCGAGTTGGTGAGTGCTGCCGCCGAGGGCCTGCAGGCTCTGCGGTTGCTGCTGCTGCTGGAGGAAAAAGCCGAGCTGGATCTCTCCCAGCTGATCGAAGCCCAGGGCGCTGGCTTGCACAGCCTGGTGATTGAGGCCCATCTGGCTCGGGGAGCCCAGCTCCGCCACGGCTTGGTGGCCTTGGGGCAAGCCGATGCGGCGCTCCTGGCCCATCTGGCGATCGAGCAGGAACCCGAAAGCCAGGTGCAGCTCACCAGCGTCAGCTCCGGTTGGGGGTTGGCACGGCTTGAGCCCCATGCGGTGCAGGTGGATGGCGCCGCCCACACCACCCTCAGGGGTTTGCAAATGGTGGATGGTCAGCGGATTGCTGACACCCACAGCTTCGTGGAGTTCAAGGGGCCTGAAGGCCAGCTCGATCAGCTGCATAAAGTGGTGGCGGCCGGTCAGGGTCGAAGCGTGTTCAACGGTGCCGTGCGGGTGCCACGCGCCGCCCAGCGCACCAATGCCGCCCAGCTCAGCCGCAACCTATTGCTCTCCGATCGCGCCAGGATCGACACAAAGCCGGAGCTGGAGATCGTGGCCGACGATGTGAAGTGCGCCCACGGCGCCACGGTGAGCAGCCTGCAGACCGACGAGCTCTTCTATTTGCAGAGCCGCGGCATCGGCGCCGATCAAGCAGCTGGCCTGTTGCAGCGGGCCTTCTGCGAAGAGGTGCTGCGCGAGCTCCCCGCCGCTGCCCGCAGTTGGTGTTCCCTGGAGCGCTTGCTGGAGGCCGCGGCATGACCAGCACCCTCTCGGCACCCCAGGCCACTGCTGTGGCTCAGCCCGACAATTTGGCGGCGCTGACGCGTCCTGATTTCCCGCTCCTGGCCCAGACCGCCTGCCTCGGCCAGCCCCTGATCTATCTCGATCACGCCGCCACCAGCCAGAAGCCCCGCCAGGTGCTGGAGGCGCTGCAGCACTACTACGACCACGACAACGCCAACGTGCACCGCGGCGCCCATCAGCTGAGCGCCCGCGCCACGGAAGGCTTTGAAGGGGCCCGCGCCAAGGCGGCGGCATTTGTTGGGGCCACTAACCCCAATGAGATCGTGTTCACCCGCAATGCCAGCGAGGCCATCAACCTGGTGGCCCGCAGCTGGGGTGAGGCCAACCTGCGCCCCGGTGATGAGGTGCTGCTCACCGTGATGGAGCACCACAGCAACCTGGTGCCCTGGCAGCTGCTCTCAGATCGCACCGGCTGTGTGCTGCGCCATGCCGGCCTCACCGACACCGGTGAACTGGATCTGGACGACCTGCGCAGCAAGCTCAATGAGCGCACGCGCCTGGTGAGCCTCGTGCAGGTGAGCAACACGCTGGGCTGCCTCAATCCGATCGCCGAGGTGGCGGCCCTGGCCCACGCCGCTGGTGCGCTGGTGCTCGTGGACGCCTGCCAGAGCCTGCCCCACCTGCCGGTGAACGTGAAGCAGCTCGGCGCGGATTTCCTGGTGGGCAGTTCCCACAAGCTTTGCGGCCCCACGGGCATGGGTTTCCTCTGGGGCCGTGAGGCGCTGCTAGAGGCGATGCCCCCCTTCCTGGGTGGCGGCGAAATGATCCAGGACGTTTACCTCGACCACAGCACCTGGGCTGGGCTGCCCCATAAGTTCGAGGCCGGCACGCCCGCCATTGGAGAAGCGGTGGGCATGGGTGCCGCTCTCGACTATCTCCAGGCCATTGGCCTGGATCGCATCCACGCTTGGGAGCAGCAGCTCACCCGCCATCTGTTTGAACGCCTGCAGGGCATCGATGGCCTGCGGATCCTCGGCCCCACCCCCGAGCAACAGCCCGATCGCGCCGCCCTGGCTGCGTTCCATGTGGAAGGTGTGCACGCCAACGACATCGCTGCTCTGCTCGATTCGGCTGGCATCTGCATCCGCAGCGGCCACCACTGCACCCAGCCGCTGCACCGCCACTACGGCATCAGTGGCTCGGCCCGAGCCAGCCTCAGTTTCACCACCACCACCGAGGAGCTCGATCGTTTCGCCGAGGAGCTGCAGGGATCGATCAGCTTCCTGCGGGAGCACAGCTGAGGCTCAAGCCGGCGTCAGCACGGCCATCGCCTCCGCCTGGTGGGCGCCGTTCCAGGCCCAGCGCCAGTGCCAGCCCGCTGCTGTTGCCGTGGCCTCAATGGCGGCGCGATCGGCGGGGTGGTCGTAGGCGGCCAGGTGGCTGCTCACGTGCTCTCGCTGCTGTGCGGACAGCTGGGGCCAACGGCTGGCAATGCGTTGCTGGTAGCGCTGCACGTAGGTGTCGCGGCTTTCGCCGGGTTCCCGGAAGACATCCACCCAGATGAAGATCCCCCCCGGCGCGATCCGGGTGCGCAGGCACTCCAGTAGCGATTGTTTCTCAGGGTCGCTGAGGTGATGAATGGCGAAGGCGGAGTGAATGACGTCGAGAGGGTTGTCGCCATCGCTGGCTGGATCACTCGCCCAACGGAGCAGATCCCCTTCAATCCAGCGGCATGGATACGCAACGTCTCCGAGTGCGCGCTGCGCCAAGGGCAGCACTTGGGGGGTGAGATCCAGGCCTGTGTAGGCGTCCAACGGCAGGCGCCGCAGCAGAGGAGCCAGTAGGGCTAGATCGCCGCAGCCGAGATCCACCATCCGCGCTGCTGGCGCCTCTGCGCTGCGAGCCGCCAGCCAACCTTCCAGGGCTGCGGCCGTGGCAGACGCCACGGCTTGATGCTCCATCAGATCGTGTTCCACCACGGCCCGATAGGAGGACCACTGCTGAGCGAAAAAATCCATCTGGGCATCCTGGTGCAGCACGCCGCTCAGGCCGGTTCGTCCCAGAGCTCAGCGCGGCGATAAGGCCCGCCCGGCAGTTCCCAGAAGCTTCCATCCACAAAGCGCTGCTGGCGATCCAGCCCTGCGATCTGCTGCAGCTCCTCGGGGCTGAGTTGCAGTTCGGCGGCGGCCAGGTTGCTGGCTAAGCGATCCCGGCGCACGGATTTCGGGATCACGGCGGTGCCGGTGGCGATACCCCAGGCCAACAGCACCTGGGCCGTTGTGGCGCCGCGGGCTGCAGCGATGGCATTGATGGTGGGCTCGTTGAGCAGCGGTCCCCCGCCGTCGCCTGATGGGGAGCCCAGCGGCGCATAGGCCGTGACGCCGATGCCCTCCTGCTGGCAGACGTGCAGCAGGGCGTTTTGCTGGAGCCAGGGATGGCGCTCCACCTGGTTCATCGCAGGCCGCAGCCGGCAGCTCTGCAGCAGGGTTGTGAGCTTGGGTGCGCTGCAGTTCGACACGCCGATCTGCCGCACTAGACCTTCGTCCACCAGTGCCTCCATGGCGGCCCAGGTGTGGCTGAGTGGGAGCTGCTCCAGCGGAATCTGATCAGAGGCCTGCTCCGGCATCAGCACCCCAGGGCGGTGCACCAGGGGCCAGTGGATCAGGTAGAGATCGAGCTGCTCCAGCTGCAGATCCTGAAGGCTGCGCAGCAGCGCTGGCCGCACATCCTCCGGTGCATGGCAGTCGTTCCAGAGCTTGGAGGTGATCCAGAGCTGATCGCGCTGCACCACGCCATCGCGGCAGGCGCTGCTGAGGGCCTGGCCGATCTCGGCTTCGTTTCCATAGGTCGAGGCGCAGTCGATGTGGCGGTAGCCCAGCTCTAAGGCGGTGCGCACAGCGGCTCCCACCTCACCACCGCTCGCTTTCCAGGTGCCAAGTCCCAGGACGGGTGGGCGGTGCAACGCGGCCATGTGGGAGGGGTGGAGGTCTTGCCTCACAGCCTGGCGGGTTTTTGCGCGGTTTCAGTCCACGGCTCTTGTTGCTGCACTGCTGAAATGCTGCCCATGAAGTCTTCCGCTGCTCAGCCGTCTGTTGCGGCTCCACCGCTGCTGTTTCTGGTGGTGCTTGGGGGCCGCACCGCCACCAGTCACATCGAGCTGCACGATGTGCGCTTTGTGGCTGGTGCCACCATCGACGCCACCATTCCGGAGCTGCGGCGCCAGTGGTTCGGGAGGCGTGAGGGCCTGCATCTCGACAGCTACATGGCGGTGCGGGCCATTGATGGCTGGGCGGTGAGCCTCGGGCTGCAGCCGCCTGCGCCCCGGCCCGAGCGGCTCTGGTTTGTGAACCTGGGCGCCTACCGCCCTGATTGCCTGGCGGAGTTGCACCACTTCGGCCTGGTGGTGGCCCGCTCGCCCCAGGCGGCCAAGGCTGCCGCCAAGGGGCAATGGCTGGCGGGGGGACTGCAGCAGCACAAGGATGATCTCTGCGCCGTGGATGATTGCCTGGCGATCGAGCAGCTGGAGCTGCTCGGCGGTGAGCGCTGGCACGTGCAGCTGGAACCCCATCCCGAAGGGCTCAGTCAGCCCCAGGTGCCGGATTGGTTCGGCTACCGGCGCATCGATCGCTCCTGAACGTTGCGGTTGAGGCCGCCGGCACGGCCCATCAGGGTGGCGGGCAGGCGGGTCCAGGCCACAGGTTGGCCTGTTGCCACGGCATAGGTGGTCTCCAGCAGGGAGTTGCTGCTCCAGTTGATGTCGAGCGTGGTGTAGGTCTGCTGGGGGGGGATGTCTCCTTGGAGGAGTCGTCTCGGGCCGCTGCCCATGGCACCGAGCTGGATCAGATCAAGTTGGCCGCGGCGAGCGGGGAACCAGGCGTGCTGGTGGCCGCTGATGTAGGCCTGTACCCGACCTTCCTCAAGCAGGTTCTGCACGGTGGCGCTCTGATCGAGCACTTCACCGGCGCGGTCTCGGCCCTGGCTGACGCCGAACAGGGGCAGGTGCCCCACCACGAGCCGCAGCCGGGCCTGGCGCGCCTCGGCGCTGGCCAGCTGCTGGCGCGCCCAGCTGAGTTGGCTGGCGGGGATGCGGCCGGAGCTGGCATCCCACACCAGCCAGAACACATCGTTCTGCAGGGCGCTGTAGTGGAAAGGGAAGTCGCCCGCATCCACAAAGCGAAGGCCAAGGGCTTGGCGCCGGGGTGTCCAGAAGCGGCGCAGGGCAGCTCGATCGGCGTCGTAGCCCGGGGAGCCGTCGTGATTGCCAACGGCGGGCAAGAAGGGGCGGCCGGCCTGGCGCACCGGCGTGAGCACGGTGCGGGCAAAGCCCTCCCACATCGCATCGAGCTGAGCAGCGCTCAAGCCCGGCTTCTGGCCGGCCACCATGTCGCCGGCGCAGACCACCAGCGCTGGTTTCAGGGCGAGCAGCTGCTGGAGGCCCTGGCTCACCTGGGGGATGTAGCTGGTGGATCCGTAATTGGCGTTGAGGTCGCTGATCAGGCCCAGACGCAGGTCAGGCCCGCTGCTCGCTGCGGCTGCCGCCTGTTGGTGCTGCCCGAGCAGCCAACAAGCACCGCTGCCCGCGCCTGCGGCGGCGAGCTGGAGCAGCTGGCGGCGGCGCAGGGGCATGGGCTTCGGGGCAGGCTGGTGCGATCGACGGGCAGCATGGAGCATTCGCCCCGGCAACGCACTCCATGAAGATCGACGGCAAGGCCTGGCGCACCATCTGGCTGGAGCCCGATGGCCGCTCGATCGGGGTGATCGATCAGATCCAGCTGCCGCATCAATTCACCACCCGCACGCTGCGCAGTTGCGACGAGGCGGCCGACGCGATTCGCACGATGGTGGTGCGCGGCGCGCCCCTGATCGGTGTGACCGGCGCCTATGGGCTAATGCTGGCCCTGCAGGTGGATCCGAGTGATGCCGCGTTGGCGGCCGCGTTTGAGCAGCTCAATGCCACTCGCCCCACGGCGGTGAATCTGCGCTGGGCTCTCGAGCGGGTGCGCGATCGCGTGGCGCCGCTGGCTCCGGCCGAGCGGGCTGAGGCTGCGAAACAGGAAGCGGCGCTGATTGCCGATGAAGACGTGGCCATGTGCGAGGCCATCGGCGAGCACGGCCTGGCGATCTTCCAGCAGCTGGCGGCCGCGCGGCCTGCCGAGCGCCAGGGGCAGCCCTTCCATGTGCTCACCCACTGCAATGCCGGTTGGCTGGCCACGGTGGACTGGGGCACGGCTTTGGCGCCGATCTACAAAGCCCACCGCGCCGGGCTGAACATTCACGTGTGGGTGGACGAGACCCGCCCCCGCAACCAGGGCGCTTCTCTCACGGCCTATGAGCTGGGCCGCGAAGGTGTGCCCCACACCGTGATCGTCGATAACGCCGGCGGGCACCTGATGCAGCACGGCCAGGTGGATGCGGTGATCGTGGGCACCGATCGCACCACACGCCGCGGCGATGTGTGCAACAAGATCGGCACCTATCTCAAGGCCCTGGCCGCCCACGACAACGGCGTGCCCTTTTATGTGGCCCTGCCCGCCTCCACCATCGACTGGAGCATCGACGACGGTG
>JBEDHJ010000153.1:0-12847 GCA_041174205.1 Cyanobacteriota bacterium
CCACACCTTGGATCCAGCTGCATTGCAGGGTCCAGCTGAGGTTGCGGTCTGGGTCGTCGACGTTGTCGCAACGTTTGCGGAGAGCACTGTCCTGCGGCTTCACCCCAGCCACCTGCAGGGCAGTGGTGGCACCCCAGGAATGGCCAATAACCACCAGCTTGGAGGCATCCACGCCAGCGATCCCCTCGATTCTTCCAGCGGCAACGGCATCGGCCACCGCGCGTAGATCCTGAGCCCGCAAACCGAGTTCAGCCGCGGTTGGAGGGGGGGCCTGGCCGGAGAGAACTTCATGCTGCTGCTGCTTGTCGCTGCCGGGATGGCGCGGCAACAACACGGTGTAACCCTGAGCCGCCAGCACCCGGCCCCAGCCCTCGAAATTGCGAGGCGTGTCCCAGAGGCCGTGGGAAATCAAAACAAGGCGACCGTTGCTGGGTCCCTGCGGTTGGATCAGCACAAGATCCAGCGGCTCGGGGCGATGCGTCACCGGCAGCTGCGGATGGCTGACCAGGACTGGCCCATCGACGGGGGCAGCAGCTGCGGCGGCGGGCGCTGTGGAGGCCATCAGCCGATCTGCCTGGCGGCGATGGCGCAACATCCGGGCCAGGATGAACTGAGCCTGAGCCAGATCTAACCGCGCCCGCTCTCCTGGGATTGCCTGCATCAACTGCAAAAGCGTGGGGTCACCATCCGGCGATGCCGCCGTGGCGCGATCCAGCGCAGCTTTCAGGGTCTCCCCGCTGAGGTCGGGACGACGCCCTTCGACGGTGCCAAAGGACGACACCAACAGAAGGGTCTGCTCGAGCAGCGGAGATCCCACCGAAGCATCGGTGAACTGCCGCAACCCGATCGGCACGGGATGGTTCAGCAACTTCACGAGTTTGCGGCCCAGTTCACCATTACTGGCGCGATCCAACTCCGCCAGATCGCTGTTGCCGCTGATCAAGGCCTCGGGAGAGCTGAGTTCGCTGAGGCGGAGCTTGATGGTGTTCTCAAGCAGAGGCAGTTCAACCACCACCTCTTCAATCGCTCTGACAGGCCCCTGCACCGTGAGCGCCATGGTGAGGGCCAGCAGGCCACTGCGCCAGAACCGGAGCCGCATCGGGCTTAGCGGGAGAAATCAGGCGGGCAACCTAGCCAGGATCTTCAACCAACTCGATCCGGTAGTAGGTGCGCTCATCAGAGCAACACAGATCGGCGTAATACCGCGCCAAAACGTCGTAGGCCTCCTCGTAACTGCTGAAGCGCTGACGGGTGAACCAGTCATCGCCGCCCTCGTCGCAGCTGATGCGGAACATGGTGATGGACCGGCAACCGCAAAACCCTACTGATCCCAATCAGCGGGGCTGGATCAGCGCCGCTTGTAAGCCGGCCCAATCAAGGCCTTCCCCATGGGCGCGAACGAGCGGCTGAAGAGCGATGGAACGGCGCTCGGCATGAAATTGAGCAGCGGGGACCACCCAGAACAGCCATTGCTGTGGATCAAGCGGATCTGTTCCTTGCCTGTCCTGCTGCTGCAGCAAGGCCAGCACCCAAAGCGGAGCGCGAGACGGCTCAAGCGGAAAGGGCGTGACGCGCAGTGGAGGGTCAGCCGAACTGGGCAACAGCATCGAGCTGATGCCCAAAGGGCCTGAAGGCGTGTCAATCACGCTGATGGAGCCTTCATCGGGCGCCGGGTGACGGTTGAGATCGAGATCAAGGGCCTGCAACACCAGCCAACAGGCACTGGCATGGCGCAGCCGCTCCACCAACAGATCGGGATGACACCAACGCAGAAAGGAATTCAGATCGTCCGCCACTGTGTTCAGCCTGATAGTTGCCAGAGACCCAAACCAGGGCCTCACCGCCGCGCACGATGACAAGCCACTAGGAGCTGTGCCAGTCTTGCCTGCGTCCACAGATGGATCGCAATGGCGTTCCTGTGTCGGCTGCAGGTGAATACCGGATCCAGGAGTGGCCCGAGCGGGACAACCTGCATGGTGATGCATGCCGAAAGCCATGCCCAGGCCCTGCTGGCCGCACGCGAGCTGTTTCCCTCCTGCGAGGTGGATGTCGTGGCCATCCCCTGCCGGCGTCAACGCAAAGCCGCTCCTGGCGAGGCCTGATCGAGCCAGAACACTGCGAAAGATCACGAATTGAGCAGTCCGGCGCCCATGGGCAGGACTGGGGTGGCCGATCCAATCTCGACTGGCTTAAGATTTTCTCAAGATCCGATCCAGTTCGTTGAACGAAAACAATCCTGTTCTCCATTCCATGCGCCAGGAGCTGCAGGAGCTTCGTCGTCGCTATCGCCATCAGCCCAGTGACTTCAATCGCTATCAGCTGGTGCGCCACGAGCAGCGCCTCGCTCAATGGGCTCCTGCCGAGTTGATGGCCGTCTGAGCCAGCCGGCTCGCTAGACGAAGCGAGATGCGCGCCGCAGCACAACAGCAGCCATCGTCAGCAAGGCTTCAAACACTTGAGGGATGTGGACTGGTGATCAGCCACTACCCCGGCTTCCGTTACAACGCCACCGGTGGTGGGGCCCTCGGCCATGTGGAAGCGCTTGTTGATGGTCAACAGGCCTTGATCTTTCCAGCGGATCAGGTGCAGATCCCGCCCCTCAGTAGCCGCACCGGTCGCTTCCTGGGCCTCCCCCTGCCACCGGGCCTCCAAATCAACATTGAGCCGGAGCGCCTTGATGGCCACCTCGACCCGAGCAACGGCCACGTAGAACTCAACTTCCTGGCTCGCTTTCGCCTGCAGTTGCAGCTCGCGGGGAGGCGTTTCTACAGCGCTCCCCCCTTACTCGTCGACACCCGCCTCAGCACGGCGGCGGTCAGCAGCCACCGGCATCAGATCAACGGGCGACCGCTGAGCGCGGACTCCAGGGGGCGGCTTGTGGGAGTGGCGATGGTGCCGCCCAGCGGCGAACCCTGGCTGGACCGCTTCCTGGGACTGCCCGATGAAGCACTGGCGGTTCTGGACTTTGAACTGCGCCTGACCTGATGAGCCGCAGCCTCGGCCAACGCCTGGATCGCTCCCTGGCCCAGCTGGGCGGCACGCTGCTGTTGCCGCCGTTGATCCTGGTCATTCCCTGGGGACAGGAGCTGATCGACCAGCTGCTGTTCGGCGGCCGCTGGAATCTGCCGATGACACCACGCGGACCCTTGATCGGTGTCCTGACGGCACCGTTCAGCCATGCCGGTTTCGGCCACCTGCTGGCCAACAGCCTGCTGTTCCTTCCCCTCTCCTGGCTGGTGCTGTTGCGTGGCCGCCGCGACTACCTGGCCGTTTGGCTGGGGGTGTACGCCACGGCCATCCCCGTGTGGCTGCTATGGCCCACAGCCAGCCATGGGTTATCGGGGGTTGTCTATGGCCTGCTGGGCTATCTGCTCTGGATCGGCTGGCTGGAGCGACGCCCTCTGCCAATCCTGTTGTCGCTGATGGTTTTGGTGAGTTTCGGAGGCCTGTTGCCCAGCCTGATCCCGATCCTGTCGCCAGCGGGGGTGAGCTGGATTGGCCATATCAGCGGCTTTGCCGGAGGAATGCTGGCGGCTTGGGCTTTCCAGCCCAAACAACCGCGGTAGAACACAGCGATTGAGCGAGGCGCGGCATGGCCCATCGCATCCGTCGTCGTTGCTGGGCTGGCCTGCTCAGCCTGATGGCGCTGAGCGGAAACTCCGTGGCTCAACCCTGGGCTCCGGGCCTGCAGTTACCAACGGCTGCTGAAGCCCAAGAGCTGGATCAACTCAGGCGCAACGGCGAGCCAGTCGAGCTGCGCCGCCGCTACCTCATTCAGGCCCAGGCCCTGCTGCAACGCTTCTGGAGCAGCAACGAGCAACCGAAGCTGCTGTTCGCGGGTGATCCCGCTGAAGGGTGTGGCGTCAAACGGGTCGCCCATCCGATGGCCTACTACTGCCCCCCCTCGAAGGAGCTGGCCATGGGTCTGGATCTGCGCCGCAGTGTGCGCAGTGCCCGCGGCAAGACGGATCGGGAGTTGCTGTTGCTGGATCTTGCGGTTTTGGCCCATGAATGGGGTCACCACGTGAACCGCGAACAGGGCCGAGGGCCCTACAGCGGAGGTCTCAGCCTCACGGTGAAGCAGGAGGAGCTGGCCGCGGACTGGCGCACCGGCGTGTTTCTGGGCTGGTTGCTCAACAGTGGCGCCATCGCTGTAGATGACTTCACCCAGACCGCCAACCTCTTGTTCGAGATGGGGGATTACGAGCGCCTGGCAGCCCAGCACCATGGATATCCGAAGGACCGCTTCCTGGCCCTCACCCGCGGCGTGAGCACACACCTCAAGCCAGGTCAGAAGCTTGGGGAGTGGACGGTCGACACCCAGGAGACCTTCAGCCGGCCCTTAGCCAGCACCCCCGAGGATCGAGCCCTGGGCCGGCAGCGCTATGAGGTGCGCCGCTTTGAAATCGACCGCAGCCAGCAAATCGCCACCAACCTGATCGGTGGCCTGCTGGGGGCCGCGAGCTGCATCTGGGGCAACCAGCAGCAGTGCCTTGGAATGGCCAGCCAACAGGGCAAAGGCCGTGCCGATGGGCTCTACACAGAGCGCCGTCTCACGCTCCATTGCCACAGCGGCAGCTTCGATGTGAGCGACGATGCGTTTGAGCCGCAGCCCATCAGCCGCGATGGCAAAGGGCAGGCCGCCGTGCTCGCCGCGCGGGATTGCCCTAAGGGTTGATCGGGGTGTGACGCGCCTCCAGCACCGCCTGAACAAAACGCCGCCGCTGGAAGCGAGTCCAGAGGTCGGAGCTGGCGACGGCGGGGCGTTGGCGATAGCGCTGCCACCAGCCCTGCAAATCAGGGCGTGAGAGCAAGGCCTGTTCTCCGGCCATCTCGAGGCGGGAGCACAGAACCGCCAGCACCACATCAGCGCTGCTCACCCTGCTGCCGAAGAGACCGCCACCTGCCACCACGGCGGGCAACGACGCGAGATACGACGACACGGCCTGTCTCTGTGTGACTAACAGCTCAGCTGGCTGTTGATCGCGGAACAGCGCTAGCCGCTCTCGGTTTTGTTGAGCTTTGGCAAGCAGGGCATCAGCCTGGTCAGGTGAGCGACGAGCTTCTGCCTCGAGGCGGGAGATGATGCCTCCCAGCAGCCGCACCACAACCGGTCGGAACCACGGGCGTGTGCTCAACAGCTTGCTGAAGGTGAGCGCCTCAATGTTGAGGCTGTAGTGGCCAGCCACGGCAGAGGCAATGCCATCGCGGCGGGTGGGATCGGCATCAGCCCAGCGCTCCGCAGCATGCTCGGCTGCAAAGGCCAAGATCTGGGCGCTGTCGGGGAGCAGCAGGCCCGGCCCCCGCAGAGTCGGCACGGTCATGTGGGGATTGAGCCGCCGATAGGCAGGACTCAATTGTTGTTTGGCGAGATGAATGTCGAGGAGCCGACTGGTGGTGGGGAGCTGGGCCTCGGCAAGGGCGAGGCGGGCCACCATCGAGAAATAGGAGGGGGCGGCGTGGAACAGTTCGAGCATCGAGGTCGCTCAGCTGAGGTGAAACATCAACTCCAACTGCAAGCGATCGGCCAGATGAGGATCGATGGCCCGGAACTGGGCCAGTGCCCGGCTGCGTTGGCGGGGATGGAGCGGGCGCAGGTCGGCAAGGGCCAACTCCAGGCAGCGTTGATCGAGCTCGCGGTTCACAGATGGATCTCAGCGAGCGGATCACATCAGCGGCGCTGATCCACAGCCAGCAGCTTGGGCCAGATCCGCAGGTTGCCTGCGGCGCCTTGCCGGACAATTTGCTACGAGCTGTGTCCTGCCAGGGCGCTTGGGGCCAGCGATCTCCTATCAACGGAGGTGCCGCAGTCCGGCGGATGGGCTTCTTCGTTCAACTCACTGAAGCCATCGCCGAGCGCCAGTCGCTCCTGATGACGGGTCTCGACCCGAACCCGGAGATGCTGCAGAGCTGGGCCCTGCGCCACGGCATGGGCAATCGCTCGTTTCTGAGCCAGGCGCGTCACTGGATCAAGGCCGTGGTGGAGGCCACCAGCCCCCATGTCTGCGCGATCAAGGCCAGCCTTGGCTTCTACCAAGCCCTCGGCCCCCTGGGCCTTGAGCTGCTGCTGGAGGTGCGCGATCTGGTGCCGCGCGATCTGCCGCTGATCATCGACGCCAAGCACGGGGATCTCAACTCCTCCACAGCACTCGCCCACTACCTGTTCAAGGATCTCGGCGTGGATGCGGTGACCCTCTCACCGCTCGCCGGCCAAGACATTGCCGCACCGTTTCTGCTCTACGCCGACAAGGCGGTGGTGATCACCTGCCGCAGCTCGAATCCGGCTGCCAAGCGGATCCAGTACCACCCAAGCGAAGCGGATCCGCTGTTTTTGCAGATTGTTCGCGAGAGCCAGCTCTGGGGCACCCCCGATCAGCTGTTGCTGGAAGTGGGCACGAGCGATCCGGCGGTGCTGGCCCAGGTGCGCCAGGCCGCCCCCGAGCGCGTGTTGATGCTGCGGAGCATTTGGAGCGAGGAGGAACGGCTCGACGGGCTCCTGGAGGCGGGATTGAACCAAGCCGCTGATGGTCTTCTGTTGCCGCTACCCCAGAACCTGCTGGTGGAAGACGATCTCAGCGATCAGGCAGCGGCCCTGAAGGCCCTGATCAATCGACGCCGCCAGCGCTGGTTGGAGCAACATCCCGAACAGATGGAGAGCAGCTGCGCTCTGTGGCTTGCCGATGTCAACGATGGCGCTCGCACTGAGGCATCCCCACGCGATCCGATGGCGGACTTGATCGTGGATCTATTCGACATCGGCTGCCTGCTGTTCGGTGAATACGTGCAGGCCTCAGGGGCGGTGTTCAACTACTACATCGATCTGCGCCAGATCATCTCGGACCCCAACCTGTTCCATCGGGTGCTGCACGGCTACAGCGCGCTACTGGAGCAGTTGAAGTTCGATCGAATCGCCGGCATCCCCTACGGATCCCTGCCCACGGCAACGGGTCTGTCCTTGTCGTTGCACAAACCGTTGATTTATCCCCGTAAGGAGGTGAAAGCCCATGGGGCCCGGCGCCTGATCGAGGGCGATTTCAACGAAGGTGATCAGGTGGTGGTGGTGGATGACATCCTGATCACAGGCGGCAGCGTCTTGGAGGGAATTGCCAAGCTCGAGAGCTCGGGCCTGGTGGTGAAGGATGTGGTGGTGTTCATCGACCATGGCGGCCAACGGGATCGCCAGGCCCGGGAGCGCTTGGAAGCGAAGGGGTACCGCGTGCATGCGGTGCTGGATATCGAGCGGATCACCGCCGTGCTGTTGAAGGCGGGCCGCCTCAGCGCTGAACAAGCCGCTGTTCTGGCCTGAAGTGGCATTCAGAATGAAGGGATGAACCATCGGTCCGTGCTGGCAACGCCCACGCGCTTCCGGCTCAGAACCTTGGCCGCGATCGGCCTCCTCGCTGTGGCCATGGCCGCGTGTGTTCCCCAGCCACCACGGCCCCGCAGCCCAGAACAACCGCTGCCCCTGAAGCCTTCGGCCAAGCCCAAGCCGGCTGCCACGCCCGAGGCTGCCACCGCGGGCAAATCGCTCGATCAAGCCACCGATCTGTTCAATCGCGGTGAAAACGATCTGGCCTGTGAGCAGGTGAATCAGGCGATCCAGCTGCAATCACGCACCCCAGACGCACTCAGCGCCGAGCGGCGCAGCCAGCTGGACCAATACCGCCAGGCCTGCCAGGCGGAATGATGCCGATCGTCCTGGCGGAAGGGTTAAGCAAACGCTTTCGCGTGTCCGATAAGCAACCGGGGCTAGCGGGCACCATGCGCCATCTGTTGCGGCGTCGGTACCGCGATGTGGAGGCGGTTCGGGATCTGAGTTTTCGCATCGAACCAGGCGAGGTGGTGGGCTTTCTCGGCCCGAACGGCGCGGGTAAAACCACCACGCTGAAAATGCTCAGCGGCCTGATCCATCCCAGTTCAGGCCGTCTTGAAGTGGCGGGTTGCCTACCGCAGCGCAGGCAGGAGAGGTTCCTGCAGCAGATCACGCTCGTGATGGGAAACAGACAGCAATTGATCTGGGATCTACCGCCTCTCGATTCCCTGCGTGTCAACGCTGCGGTGTACGGCATCGACGCCAGCGAAGCCAAGCGACGCATCACCGAGCTGGCCGAGATGCTGGAACTGGGGGAGGAACTGCGCCGGCCCGTGCGGAAACTTTCGCTGGGGCAACGGATGAAAGCAGAACTGCTGGCAGCCCTGCTGCATCGCCCAGCTGTTTTGTTTCTCGATGAACCCACACTCGGGCTCGATGTGAACGCACAGGTGCGCGTGCGCGACTTTTTGGCGGATTACAACCGTCGCTATGGCGCCACGGTGCTACTCACCAGCCACTACATGGGTGACATCACGGCGCTCTGCGAGCGGGTGCTGTTGATTCATCAGGGCCATCTCTTCCACGACGGTTCCCTCGATGCCCTCACCAACAGGTTGGCTCCCTGCCGCCAGGTGCGATTGGAGCTGCGTCACAGCCAACCAACAGGGGCCTTCGCCGCATTCGGAGCCGTGGAATCCCATCAGGGCCATCTGGTTCGGCTGCTCGTGCCCCGCGATCAGCTCACCCAACAGGTGGGGCGCTTGCTCAGTGCGTTTGATGTGGTTGATCTGGAGGTGAGCGATCCACCGATTGAGGAATTGATCGGCGCGCTGTTCACAGCGCAGCCCTCCTGACATGCACGCGATCCGATCAGCACTCAAGCGAAGCAGCATCCTGCGCGGTGGCCGCATCGCCCGGGCCCTGCTCTCGAGCCAATACGCCTACATGCTCGAATACCGCGCTGAAATCGCCCTGTGGGCGCTGTCTGGGGTCTTGCCATTGATCATGTTGGCGGTGTGGCAAGGATCACCCGGCGCAGCTGCGACGGGCTTGAGCGCCCAGGGTCTGACGCGCTATTTCCTGGCGGCATTTGTGGTTCGGCAGTTCAGTGTTGTATGGCTGATTTATGTGTTCGAAGAAGACACCTTGCAGGGCAAGTTGTCGCCCCAGTTGCTGCAACCCCTGCAGCCCCTGTGGCGGTATCTGGCAGCCCACGTGGCGGAGCAGTTCACACGCCTGCCCTTTGTGGCTTTGATGCTGCTCGCCCTAGCCCTGTTCCAGCCGGGGATGCTGTGGTGGCCCACACCAAGCCAGCTGGTGTTGGCAGTGCTAGCCATTCAACTGGCATTCATCCTGCGGTTTCTGCTCCAGAGCGTGGTCGCCATGCTCTGTTTCTGGAGCGAGCGGGCGGGCGCCCTTGATCGACTGTTGCTGATTCCTTATTTATTTCTCTCGGGCTTGGTGGCGCCGCTCGAGAGCTATCCAGCGCCCATCCACGCATTCGCGCAATGGACACCCTTTCCATCGATGCTGGCCTTTCCGGCCGCCTTGCTGGCCGGAGAACCGGTTGAGATCAGCCTTGGCTTTCTACGGCTGGGGCTCTGGTGTGGGCTGCTTTGGCCGCTGGTTGTGGTGTTGTGGCGGGCGGGCATCCGCCGCTACTCCGCCATGGGGGCCTGATGCTCAGCCGTCTCCAGCGATACGGCCGCAGCCTCGTCTGCTTCTGGAGCACCTCGTTGGAGGCGGAGCTGGAGTATCAGCTGAATCTGGCGGTGGAGCTGTTATCGGTGCTGGGGAATCTGGCCGGGAGCCTGTTGGTGCTCAGCCTGCTGGCGGGGCCGTCGCGTCAACTGGGGGGATGGAGTTGGAACAGTGCCCTGGTGGTGCTTGGCGTCTACACCCTGCTGGATGGATTCACCAGCTGCGTGCTGCAACCCAACCTGAGTCGAATCGTCAGTCACGTGCAAAACGGAACCCTTGATTTCGTATTGCTCAAACCGATCGATAGCCAGTTCTGGCTCTCCACCCGCAGCTTCTCCCCCTGGGGGCTGCCGGGAATGGTCGCAGGCCTGGTTCTGATGGGGTGGGGCGTCGCCCATGGTGATCATCAGCCCACTGCTGAAGCCCTCCTCATCGCCGCCCTGTTGCTTCTATCCGGCGCCTTGATTCTCTACAGCCTCTGGTTTCTGCTGGCGGGGCTTTCGATCTGGTTCGTGAAGATCTGGAATGCCACTGAGGTGCTCCGCTACACGCTGGTCGCAGGCCGCTACCCGATCACCGCCTATCCGCCTGGCCTGAGGGTGCTGTTCACCGTTGTTCTTCCGGTTGTCTTTCTCACAACCGTGCCAGCGGAAGCTCTCCTGGGCAGGGCCTCTGTGCAGTGGGTCGCCGGTTCGCTGGCAACGGCAACACTCTCCTTGATCGGAACGAGAGCGTTCTGGCAAGTTGCGCTGCGGCACTACACCTCTGCATCCAGCTGACGGAGGGCTGATGTGAAAGCCGATGAACAGCCGTTGCCGGCATGGTTCAGCGGAACGAATCTGCTGACAGGAACCCTTCAGGGCCAGGGCCATGCACACCGCCGAAGCTTTGCGCGATCGCTACCTGCAGGGCATCAGCAGCCCCGGCGAGATCAACGCCATCGCCCGCACCTATGCCAGCTTGCGGGGGATCCCCTTTGAGCAGGCGCTGCAGGACGTGCACGACGGTCTGGGCTACGAGCTCAACGGCGGCGACGATCAGGCACCGATCCCCTTCCCTTGGTCGGACGTGAGCCGATCGCTGGTGCCCCTGGGCCGCCAGTGGATCAACGGCGTGTGACGCCAGTCGCGCTCAGAGCACCAGTGCTACAGCACACGTGCATTTGGCCAAAAGGGCCCCGCAGCTCGCGTACGGTGAGAAGACCCCAACGCCGGGCAGGCCATCCAATGAGCGACACCCAGGGACTGACGATCGCGGAATTGGAAGCCAAATACTTTCTCTACCGAAAAGCACTCAAACAGCTGCTTCTTCAAGGCAAAACATCGGCGACCATTGAGAAAACCCTGTGTTGGAGCAGGCTAGAAACCCTCCACAATTGCCTACCACGCCAATACAAATCACCCGACCACATTCGTCATCAGCTGAAGCGAGAAATCGACCGCGAACAAACGGAACAACTTGAGCGCGCTGCAGCTGCACGCTGATTCCAGCCGAGTTTCTGACCCCTTGGCTCCGCTGAGAGCCCTTTGCGGTGGGAGCTTGATTCCAGCTCCGCCTTTCTGTTGCCGGCCTCCAACCACGTTCCAGCCGACGACCTGATCGTCATCGCTGAGGCTTTTCATGGCCAAGGCACCGTGCTGGCCGTCGAACCCCTGGGCAGCGGCAACGTCAACGACACCTTCCTGGTGCGAAGCCGAGCTGGATGCAGCGTGATGCAACGCATCAACAGCGCTGTTTTCCAGGAACCTCAGCGGGTGATCGAAAACCTGGCTGTGCTCAGCCGGCATGTGCAGGCCCGTCTGACCGCCATGCCGCCGGCCCATGAGCTGCTGCTGCAGCGCCGCTGGGAGCAACCGCGGCTGATCAGCACCAATCCCGAGCAACCCTGGTATTGCTGCAGGCAGGGCGGGGTCTGGCGATGCATCAGCCATGTGCCCGACGCCATCAGCGTGGATGTGATCGAAGATGCGGCTCAGGCACGGGAACTGGGGCTCGGTCTGGGCCTCTTTCACCTGCTGATCAGCGATCTACCGGTGTCGTCATTGGCCGACACCCTCGAAGGGTTTCACATCACACCCCGCTATCTGGACGCCTATCACCGGGCGCTAGTGCAAACCCAGGCGGGCCCCTCAGCAGCCACGGACCACTGCATGGCCTTCATCCGTGATCGCGAAGGCATGGTCGCGGTGCTGGAGCAGGCCAAGGCACGCGGTGAGCTCCCGCTTCGGCCGATCCATGGCGATCCCAAGATCAACAACGTGATGCTGGATCGCACCACCGGCGAAGCAGTGGCGCTGATCGACCTCGACACGGTGAAGCCCGGCCTGGTGCACTACGACTTGGGGGACTGCCTGCGCTCCGGCTGCAACCCATTGGGAGAGGAGACCAGCGATCTCGATGGGGTGCGCTTCGAGCTCAACCTGGCCGAAGCGATCCTGCAGGGCTATTTCAGTGTGGCCGGGAGCATGCTCACCGAGGCAGAGGTGAACCTGATTCCCGATGCGGCACGGCTGATCAGCTTTGAGCTGGGTCTGCGCTTTTTCACGGACTATCTGAACGGCAGCACCTACTTCAAAGCCGACCACCCTGAGCACAATCTGCAGCGGGCTTTGGTTCAGTTCGCCCTGACAGCCAGCATCGAACAGCAGCTCGAACCTCTTCGCACCATGGTGCAGCAGTTGGCCAAGCGCAGTACGGCTGGGGCAGAGGCCGAAGCCCGCCACTGATGAGCCTGCAGCCCCTGATTCCCTTCGAACATCAGTCATGGCTCGAGGCCATCCGGCTCCAGGCCGAGGCCATGCGCGACGGCAACCAGCTCCGTGTCTGCTTTCGCCTGGAAGATCCAGATGCCAGCGTGAGGATGCCGGCTGCCACAGCCGCTCCAGAACGGCGCGATGAGCTCTGGCAGAGCACGTGTTTTGAAGTGTTTTTCGCCGTGGGGGGAAGCCCTTGCTACTGGGAGCTCAACCTCAGCCCCAACGGCCATTGGAACGCTTATCGCCTGGAGGGCTATCGGCAGGGGCTTCAGCCAGAGCCATCGATTTCGACGCTCGGCTACAGCCTGAAGCGCTGCAGCAGCAGCCTTGAGCTCACGCTGCAGCTGCCGTTAGAGGGCCTGGTGGAGAGCAATGCCGAGCTGGAGGTGTCCGTCACCGCGGTGCTCGATCAAGCCCGACACGGCTGCAGCTATTGGGCCTGGAAGCACATCGGCACCGAGCCAGATTTTCATCAACGGCCCAGTTTTGGCCTGATCCCAAAGCGGAACTAAAACCGCAGTTTCCGGCGTTTCAAGTTTCACTCCGTAGCGTGCGATACATCCACACCCTTTCTCTT
>JBEDHJ010000154.1:0-5006 GCA_041174205.1 Cyanobacteriota bacterium
GATTATCGGCGGCTTCCAGCCATTCCTCCAGCAGCGCGAGCTCAGGCAGCGCCGCTTCGTTGCGTTCGTAGAGCACGCGGTAGACCGGGAGCTGTTGGTTGAGCACGTAGGTTTCGCGCTCGGTCGGCACCGGTAGGGGATTGTCGGCGCGCCACGGCCGCTGATCTTCGGCGGGGCGGCTGAAGCAGCCGCTGGCCTCGGTGATCGCCACCATCGGCTCGATCACGGCGAGCACATCGCTTTGCAGGAAGAAGCGCTTGCCCGGTGCCAGGGCGGCTGCGATCGCCAGCAGCAGCGCCGGCTGCAACACCCGCCGCTTGTGGTGCTTCTTCTTGAACCAAGGATCCGGGAATTGAATCGACACCAGATCCAGCTGACCGGCCGGCAGCGCCGCCAGCCAGTCCTGCAGGCTCACATTGGCGTTGCAGAAGAGGTAGTGGAGGTTGTTGAGGCCCAGTGCCTGGCGATCAGCTTCGGCGGCGCTCACCAGCGCGCGGCGGATCTCCACGCCGAGGTGATTCACGCTCGGTTGCTGCTGGGCCAGGGCCAGCAAAAAGCGGCCGCGGGCACAGCCGATGTCGAGGTGAAGCGGTTGGGAGGGATCGGCAAACAACTCCGCCGGAGGCGGCAGCTCCAGCGGTAATTGGAAGAAGCGGCTGAGGGGATTGACGTGCTGGCGCACCATGCGGCTCAGGAGGTGGCGTCTTGCGAGTTGGTGTTGGGCACCAGAAATCCCCAGCTGGCGGTGTAGCCATGCAGATGGGTGGCGCCGGCCACCGGTCCGATCTCGCCATTGCAGAAGGCCCCCGCCACCGGCACCGCCGCAAACTGCTCGCGGCAAGCCAGCACATCGCCATCCGGTTCGCCATAGAGCCCTTCCCCCCGGCCCAGGCAGGCGAACAGCAATGCCGCCAGAGGTTCGGGCTGGCGGCGATGTTGCTGGCTCAGCAGCTGACGTTGTTCCTGTCTTGAGGCATCGGCATCGCGCAGCTGGAACTGCACGCGCTGGCCCACGCGCAACCGCTCGCCAACCGCCACGGAGCCCGTGCGCGGATCGACGCCGATCAGATTGCGCACCAGAAAGGCCGGGTCGTCTGCCGCGCCGGTGCTGTTGAGCTGGAAGCTGTTTTTGGCCACGCCCAGGAATAGGGAATGGCGCACCAGTTCGCGCTCTTTGGGCGTGAGTTCTTCGAGAATGGCCTGGAGGCAGGCCACTGGCGTGCCCTGGTGCTCGCCATCACTGAGGCGCTGCACCACATTGCGTTCCGCCTGCTCCACCTCAAACACCGGTCCGATCGGCCGGCAGCCCTGAGCTACCACCGGCTCGATGCGCCAGGCACCGCTGATCAGGCATCCCACTGCTCCTTCCACCACGCGATCGTCGAGCAGTAGGGAGCCATGGCTGGCGTTGTGCTGGCCGGCGATGCCACCCACCTTGGCGGCTTCGGGGTAGGCGTAGTCGAGGCCGCTGATCAGGTCGTTGATGGCCGGACAGCCCGGGTCGATGAACAGGAGCATCGAATGGGCGCCTTCAGGTGTTGCCCCCACCCAGTCGATCCATTGCTGGGTTGGGCCATCGAGATCCGGCAGGCCGCCGGCCTCCAGATGAAATAGCTGCAGTTCGCTGCCCGGAAGGGTGAACAGGCTGACGCTGATGCCGGGCTGGTGTTCGAGTTCGTGAGGCTGCCCCTGGGCGTCGGTTCCCACCACGCCCCCGCCCGCACAGCCAATCCAATGGCGGCTGGGGATGGCTTGGCGCAGCAGTGGCAGCAGGCGCTGCAGATCGGTGGCGTAGGCGGTGGAGCAGAACACCAGGGCCAGATCGGCCGTGCCGCGCTGGCCGGCCTGGTGCAGTTGCTGGCTTAGATCCGCTACGGCCGCTTCCAGGGCGGGCTGGTTGCTCAGCGCCGTGGCGCAGCGGGGGCGTTTCGGTCGACTGCGGTGCAGCAGCGGTCCGATCTGTTCACGCAGCGAATGGGGGAGGCGAAACATCCGGGCCATGGCTTGGACCCTACTGCTGCTGACGCAGGGTTCAGAGCCGGGATAATGGCGGCTTGCCGACCCCGCCAGCGTGCCAGACCTGCTGCTCTATCGCACTCTCGTCTGGCTTGATTACCGCCTTGCCGCTGTCTTTGCCGTCGGCCTGCCGCTGGTGCTGTTGATCTGGGCGGCCTGGAAACAGGAGCGGGCGCTGGTGCGGCTGATGGGCATCTATTGGAAGGTGGCCAGCCTGCTGCTGATTACGGTGTTGCTGCTCACCGACAACCGCCCGCTGGGCTACCTGGTGGCCTTGCTGGCCCAGCTGCTGGTGGTGGTGAGTGTGTGGTTCTGGGTGGATCTCAATGAGGAGCTGGCGGACCTGCCCCCCTGGCGACCGCTGCCGTTTGTGGTGCGCTCCTGGCGCTGGGGCCTGAGCGTGTTCGGAGTGGTTGGGGCGCTGCTCAGTGTCCGCGCTCTGGATTGTTTGCGTGGTGGGGTCACGCGACCGATCTGTCGGGTGTGGCTGGAGGCGCCCGACGACCTGCACGGTGGCGTTGCCCGCGTGTTCGATTTCCTGTTCGGCGGCAGCTGGACCGGTGCCATCGCTGCCTTTGTGGGCTATGTGGCCCTGGTGGCCTACGGCGTTGGTTTGCTGCAGTGGTTGTTGGTGCGCCTTCCCAAGCAGGGGCGCGTGGCTGGTGGTTTCTGACCTGCTGACCCAGCTTGAGGAATTCAGCCGCAGCCGCCCCGATCGGGTGTTGCGGCTTCGGGGCGATTTGCCCATGGAGGGCGGCTGGGAGCCGTTTGAGCTCTTGATCTTCCGCGGCTTCTCCAGCAGCGTCAGCCACCCCACGGCCTTCGACCCCGACTGCCCGGCGTTGCCAGAGGACGCTTGCATCCGCGAGGCTGAACTGCTGCAAGGGCCGTTGAATCCCGCCGCCGAGCAACCGTTGGCGGGGCCGTTCCCAGCCCAGCGGTTCCTCGACGCGGCCGCCTGGCTCTAAAGCCCGGAGCAGAAACGGCGCCAGTCGCCCGGGAGTGCCTTTAGCGCAGCAGCATGCGGGGCCAGCTGTGTTGCGGTGGCGAGCTCAAAGTCGGCAAAGTCAAAGCCCGGTGCCACGGTGCAGCTCACCAGGCACCAAGCGCTGTCTGGGGTTGGTTCGGCCGCAAACCAGTGACCGGCTGGCACCACATGTTGTGGCTGCTCACCGCCCTGGAGATTCATGCCGAGCCGGGTGCTGCGCAGCTGGCCGCTGGCGTTGAGCTCATGAATGAGCAGCGCCCCGCCCCCATGGAAGTGCCAGGCCTCATCGGAGTGGATGCGATGCCAGTGGGAGCGCTCACCGGCCCTGAGCAGAAACAGGATCGCGGTGCTGGCGGGGCGTGGACCGCGTTCGGTCTGCACGAGGGTGCTTGCCCGATAGGTCTCGCGGTAGTGCCCTCCTTCCGGATGGGGGGAGAGCTGCAATTGGCTGATCAGTTGCACCGCCTGATCAGCTGAGCACCGCTACGCAGCGGCCGCAAAGGCTGGGGTGGGCGCTGTGCTGGCCGATGTCAGTTTCGTAGTGCCAGCAGCGCTCGCACTTCTCACCGGAGGCCTTGGCGATTCGCACTTGCAGACCGCCTTCGCTGGCCTCCGCCAGCACGTCCGCTGGAGCTGCTCCGCCTTGCTGCAGCGCCGACACCAGTAGCCAGTCAGCCAGGTTGTCGACGTTGGGGTGGGCGGAGCTCTCCAGCCATTCGAGGGCTGCGCCGGTGGCCTCGGACCCTTCGCCGAGTTCGAGCTGCACCTGGGCTTCCAGGGAAGCGCCGAGTTGGCCGCCGCTGCGGCAGCTCTCGAGTTGGCGATTCACCAGGGCGCGGAGCTCCAGGATCCGAGCCATCGGTGCTTCCAGCTCAGCGCGGCGCCACTCAGCTGGTGCGGTTGGCCAACCCCGCTCAAACACCGACTGTTCGGCCACGGCGTAGGGCAGGTTCTGCCAGATGTCTTCCGCCATGTGGCAGAGCACCGGGGCGATCAGGCCCGCTAGCCGCTCCACCACCAGGGCCAGCACGGTTTGGCAGCTGCGGCGGCGGAAGTCAGCCGCACCGCTCACATACAAACGGTCCTTGGCGATGTCGAGGTAGACGTTGGAGAGATCCACCACGCAGAAGTTCTGCAGCGCCTGGAAGAAGCGGTAGAACTCGAAACGCTCGAAGTCTCCCGTCACGCTGTCGATCAGAGCTGCCGTGCGCTGCAGCATCCATTGATCCAGCAGCGGCAGCTCCGCGTAGGGCACGGCATCGGTGGCTGGATTGAAATCGTGCAGGTTGCCCAGCAGGTAGCGCGCCGTGTTGCGCACCTTGCGGTAGACGTCGGCCAGCTGTTTGACGATGCCGGGGCCCAGGGGCACATCGGCGGAGTAATCCACCGAGCTCACCCACAGGCGCAGCACATCGGCGCCGTAGGCCGGCTCCTGTTTTTCGTTTTTGCCGCCTTCCACCAACACCGCGGGATCCACCACGTTGCCGAGGGATTTGCTCATCTTGCGGCCCTTCTCATCGAGGGTGAAGCCGTGGGTGAGCACTCGCTTGTAGGGGGCATGGCCGTTCACGGCCACGGAGGTGAGCAGGCTGCTCTGGAACCAGCCGCGGTGTTGATCGCTGCCCTCGAGATACAGATCGGCGGGGTAGTGAAGTTCGGGGGCACGGCTCTCGCCGCCCGCGATGCCGCCCAACACGCCGGCCCAGGAGGAGCCGGAGTCAAACCACACGTCCATGGTGTCGGTACCCTTGCGCCATTGCGCTGCATCGGCGGCATAGGGAGCCGGCAGCAGGCCGGCTTCATCGCGCTCCCACCACACGTCGGCGCCGTGCTCGGCGATCAGGGCCTGGATGTGATCGAGGGTGGTCTGGTTGAGCAACACCTCACCGGTTTCACGGTGATAAAAAACGGGGATCGGCACGCCCCAGGTGCGCTGGCGGCTGATGCACCAGTCGCCCCGCTCGCTCACCATCGCCTCGATGCGGTTGCGGCCGCTGGCGGG
>JBEDHJ010000155.1:0-28789 GCA_041174205.1 Cyanobacteriota bacterium
TGCCCTCGTACCCGAAGCGGTGGGGGTCGGCCTGGGCACGCGCCAGCTCGATCGGCCCAATCTGTTGCGGTTGGTGCTGGCGCAGCCCCAGATCGCTGACACAGGAGAACGGCTGGAAACGTTGGTGCAGCAGCAGGCCCAGATCGATGACGCCTGCGGCGAGGATCTCGCCTTCCTGATGCAGGCGCTGCGCCAGGCCGGCGCGCTGGAGGTGTTTGCGCAGCCGCTGCAGATGAAGAAGGGCCGACCGGCCAGCCTGATAACCGTGCTGGCCAGGCCTGAACAGGCCGAGGCATTGCGGCGCGTCTGGTGGCGCCAGGGCAGCAGCCTGGGGGTGCGTGAGCAGTGGCAGCAGCGCTGGTCGCTGCCGCGTCAACACGGGGTGGTGGAGACCCCTTGGGGCCCCGTGCGTGTCAAGCGCTCCCGCCGCCCGGATGGCACGTGGTTGAGCAAACCCGAGGCCGATGATCTGGCAAAGCTGGCCGAGCTCCATCAGCTGCCCATCGCCCGCCTGCGGCGGGCTGTGTTGGCTCTGGTTGACGATGCAACGGATTGGCCAACCCAGGACCCGACGGAGCCCCTCCCATGAACATCGGCCCCCGCTGGCTCGAGCGATGGCGGCGACTGCCGCAGGTCTCCTTGGCCATCCCCCAGCTGCCGGGTGGGGCGAAGCTGTGGGTCACCCTGGCCAGCGCTGGTTTCCTGCTGGCAGCCCTGCTGGGCCATGGCCGCCAGCTGCTGCAGTTGAGCCTGGATGGCCAGGGATGGTGCTGGCTGCTGCTGGGGGTGGGGGTCAGCCTGTTGAGCCTGTTGGCGAATGCAGCGGCCTGGGGAGTGGTGCTGCGCTGGCTGGGCCATGCCCCCCGTTGGAGCGCTGCGATCGTGTTGTTTCTGGCATCCAATCTGCGCAAATATCTCCCGGGAGGGATTTGGCATCTCCTGGCTCGGGTGCGCGCCTTGAAGGCTGGGCCCAGCCCCGAATCGCCTGTATTGGAGCCACCCTTGCGCACCTCGCAGGCGCTTGTGGCGGTGCTGCTGGATCCGCTGCTGGCGGCTGTGGCGGCCTTGGCGTTGGTGCCCCTCGGCGGCTGGCAGGCGGGCTTGGGGTTGCTTTGCCTGCTGCCGCTGCTGCTGCTGTTGCCCCGCTGGCTCAATCCCTTGATGCAGCGCCTCGAGCAGCAGCGTGCCCGTCAGCTGGTGGAGCGTGGATTGCTGGAGCAGGAGAGCGAGGCGTTGCCACCTGCATTGCCGGGTTATCCCTGGCCGCCGCTGCTGGCGGAACTGGGATTCGTGTTGCTGCGTTTCGCTGGTTTCGCCTGCTGTGTGCAGGCGTTCGACCTCTCGTTTTCGATCGGTTGGGGGGGCTGGCTCGCCGGCTTTGCGCTGGCCTGGACCGTGGGACTGGTGGTGCCGGGTGCCCCGGGCGGTCTGGGGGTGTTTGAGGCGGTGTTGTTGCTGCGCCTCGCTTCGGTGGTGCCGGAGGCCCCCTTGCTGGCGGTGGTGATCAGCTACCGGTTGGTGAGTGCTGTGGCCGATTTGATCGCCGCGATCACGGCCCGCGCCGATCTGGCGGCGGTTCGCAACAGGCGTTACTGTTGAGAACAGCGCCGCTCATCTGCTGATGCCTGCCGTTCCGGCGCCCGATCTGCCCGCCGAAGCGCTACGCACCAGCCTGCGGGGCCGGGGCCAACGCCTCACACCCCAACGTCAGCGCGTGCTCGCGCTGTTTGAGCGGATTGGCGAGGGCAATCACCTCAGCGCCGAGGAGGTGCATCAGCGCTTGCTGCGCGCCAACGAGCGGGTTTCGTTGGCGACGGTGTATCGAACCCTGCGGCTGCTCAGCTCCATGGAGCTGTTGCGGGAGCTGGAGCTCGCGGAAGGTGGACGGCGTTTCGAGCTCGCCACCGACGATGATCACCGCGATCATCATCATTTGGTGTGTGTGCGCTGCGGTCACACCAAGGAATTCGAGAGCGCGGCGGTGTTGTCGGCCGGTGAACAGGCCGCCGGTCTGCATGGCTTCAGGCTGTTGGAATGCGTGCTCAACGTTCGGGCCCTCTGCCCGAGTTGTGCAGCGGCCGAATCAGCCCCGGTAACGGCTTGAACGAACGGGCACCAGCACCGGCTGCATCAGACCACCACCGCCGTTGTCGTCGTCCGAGTTGGCGGCCAACCACGCCAGCACTCCCACCAGGGCAATGGCGGCGGAGAGCAGCAGCAGATCGGCCATGGCGCTGGACGCGATTCACCGCACGCTAGCGGGATCGTCCAGTGCTGGTGTTGCAACCGATGCGATTAGAGCGGCGCGAGGGCCAGAACACCGCCCAGAAGTGCCAGAGCGCCGGCGGCCAGCTGGTTTTGCCGTTGGCTCAGAGAACGGCTGGTGCTGAAGCTCATCGCGATGGTGGCAGCGGAGGCCATCAGGGCGCCGATCCACCAGCTGGAGGTGCCGCTGGCTTCCTGGCCATGCAGCATCGCGTGCACCGCGACCGCGCAGCCCAACACCGTGCCAATCACGGGCAGGGGCCGCTGCAGCTTGTCGCTCAGGAGTAGAGCGGATCCCACAGCGCTCACGGCCAGCGCCGCAAGCAACTCAGCTGCAGGGAGCTGGCCGCCCATGCTGCCAACCACGCTGCCAACTAGTGCACTGGCGAGGGCAACGCCCAGCAGCTGAGGGCCGAAGCGGGCTGCGGTGAGACCGACGCCCACGAGCAGCAGCAGATGGTCGACCCCCAGCAGTGGATGCAGGGCGCCGGCGAGGGCGCCAGTCGCGGCCGTGCCATGGGCGCCTGCCGGTAGGGCGGACAGCAAGCTGAGGCCGAATCCGGCAGCACTGCTGAGCAGCAGCGAACGGGAGAGTTTGGAGGTCATGGGCGTACCGGTCCGCGCCGGTGCTGAAGAGGAGTGAGCGATGCAGCGGCGAGCGTTCTGACTGAGAAGCCTGCGCAGGGCTGGCTTCATCACAGCTGCGGGACAGTGCCGGACTGGCGGCCAGAGGCTGCGCACCGGACTTTCCTCGTTGCCTTCCTGGGCTGAGTCCAGGAAACCGCTTTCAGCAGTATCGCCTCAGGCGAATCCCTTGCCTGCATCCTTGGCCACGCAGGCCTGGAGCTGTTTACGCAGCTGGGGATGGTCCAGGTTCTTGCCGATCAACACCAGTTGGTTTTTGCGTTCACCGGCTGAGCCCCACTCGCTGTCGTCGATCGAGAAGCGTTTGCCGGCCAGGTGGAACACGTGGCGCTTGTCGCTTTCGTTGAACCAGAGGATGCCCTTGGCGCGGAAGACCCCGCCGGGGAGTTGGTTGTCGAGGAAGTTCTGGAACTTGCGCAGGGCGAAGGGACCATCGCTGCTGAAGGAGAGCGAGGTGAAGCCTTCGATCGCCAGGTGATCCGTGTGGCCGTGATCGTCGTGCTCGCAGTGCCCATGGTCGTGATCACAGTTGCTGTGGTCGTGATCGGCGTGCGCATGACTGTGGTCATGGGAATGGCCGTGGTCGTGGCCGTGATCGTGATCGTGCACGCAATGACCATGGTCGTGGTCGCACTCGTCGTGGTTCTGCTCGGCGGCCACCTTGTCGCTTTCAAACAGGCCCACGCTCAGCAGCAGCGGCAGGCTCACATCCCCTTTCACCGAGCGCAGGATGCGCGCGTCGGTCTTGATCTCCTTCAACCGGGCTTCCACCTCGCTCAGGCGCTCCTCGCCCACCAGGTCGCATTTGTTGAGCAGCAGGATGTCGCCATACACCACCTGGGCCCGAGCCACTTCGCCATCGAGAATCTCGTCTGAGAAGTTCTCGGCATCGATCAGCGTGATGATCGAATCGAGGCGGGTGGCATCGCGAAGGTCGCTGCCGAGGAAGGTCATCGCCACCGGCAGGGGATCGGCCAGTCCAGTGGTTTCCACCACCAGGTAATCCACCGGATCGGGGCGATCGAGGATGCGATAAACCGCCTCGAGCAGTTCTCCATTGATGGAGCAACAGATGCAGCCATTGCTGAGCTCCACCATGTCTTCGCCGGTGGCAATGATCAGATCGTTATCAATGCCGATCTCACCAAACTCGTTCACCAATACCGCCGTTTTCACGCCTTGCTGATTGCTGAGGATGTGGTTCAGCAGTGTGGTTTTTCCTGCCCCCAGAAAGCCGGTCAGGATGGTCACCGGCAGTGGATTGGGGCTGGAGAGGGTGGCGGTCACGCGGGTGCGATCAGCTGGCTGAAGGCAGTCTGGATCCTCGGAGCAACCGATGGCCCACCCCAGGAGCTCAGAAGCGGAAGCTGGTCTTGATCAGCCCACCCAGCTGGTGGAAGCTCTTGCCGTTAGGGGTGTCAGCTCCGAGAGGGCGGCTCAGGTAGAAGAGCGCTGGGGTCACTGCGATGTGGTCTGTGACCTGAAGCTTGTACCAACACTCCCAGACGGTGTTGCCGTCGTTGGGTGTGTCTCCGCCTTTGAGGCTGGTGGCAAAGGTGGGCTGCCCGACGGCCATGCCAAGGGCGTTGCCCTTCAGAAAGACGTCTTCCCACTGCAGCAGACGTTGCAAGCAGCTGCTGGAGCAGGTTCAAGGTCCTCACGCCAATCGAGACACACGAAACCAGGAGACAACGCAGTTGGTTTGCGGGCCCCGTCAGCGGTTGAACCCTATGGCTTGACGTCGGCTGGCTTGGTGATGATTGGGTCTGCGGGCTGTGCCTTTGCTCACCTGTGCAGGTTCAGGTGGTGATGTGGGGCCGAAGCTGAAGGATGCATCTCTGAAGCGATCTGGCTACAACACCAGTACACGCCTCGCACGCCATGACCGCTGCCCCTCCCATCGACATCGGTATCCCCGCTGAGCAGCGTGCTCAGATTGCCGAGGGCCTGGGTCGGGTGCTGGCAGACAGCACCGTGCTCTATGCCAAAACCCACGGCTTCCACTGGAACGTGACTGGGCCCATGTTCAACACGCTCCATCTGATGTTTATGGAGCAATACACCGAGTTATGGACGGCCCTCGATGAGATTGCGGAGCGGATCCGTGCCCTGGGCCACAAGGCTCCGTTTGGCGGATCGATTTACCGCGACCTGTCTTGCATCCCTGAGAGCCAGGGCGTCCCTGCTGCCATGGAGATGGTTCGGGAACTGGTGCAGGGGCATGAAGCTGTGGCGCGCACCATCCGCGAGGTGTTCGCCGTGGCAGACGATGCGGATGATCAGCCCACCGCTGACTTACTGACCCAGCGGCTCCAGATCCACGAGAAAACCGCTTGGATGCTTCGGAGCTTGATGGAATCCTGAGCTGAGCCGATCAGCGGATGGCATCCCAGCGCTTCACCAGGTTCGATGCGCCTCCTTGATCGCATTGTCCTGCCAGGGCGTCCACGATCAGGCAGGTATTGGCCGTCAGCGTGACCATCAGGTTGTCGCCAGCGGCATCGGCCAGCAGCGGCCGGTTGGCGAGGGGCACGCCGCTGAGGCTGCTGATGCGCTGCAGCGAGGGGCTGGCGGGCGTCTGTTCTGAAAACAGACTGCGTACGCCAGTGCTGCGCAGCCTGTTAACGACACTCGCCAGGGTTTGCGGTCGCAGCGTTTCGCTGGCGCTGCTGGCGTCGATCACTGGCAATTCCTCCAGCCGGTAGGCACGCGCCAGGCTGGCGAAGCCGCGGTGGCTACTGGCCAGGATGCGCGGAGCTGGGATGGTCTTGAACTGCGCTCGGTTCCACGTGTCCAAGGCCCCTAGCTCGCCTTGCATGGATGCTGCCCGAGCCTTGATCGCTGGGGCTGCCTGTGGATCCAGCTGTTCCAGTTGTCGGCCCACCAGCTTCACCATGGCGGCCGCCTGCTGTGGGTCGTGCCAGACATGGGGATCGCGATCGTGCCCAGAGACGCTCGGGCTGTTCGGAGCAGCCAGCTCAGCCACCTTGAGCGTGTTGGGCAGCCGCTCCAGGGCAGGGGTGAGGCCGTAGCCATTGATCAACACCAGCTGGGCTTGACGGATCTGGCGCGTCTGCTGGGGATTGAGCTGAAGCTGGTGGGGATCGTCTTCGGGGCCTAGCAGACAGCTCACCTGTAGGTCGCCTGCGGCCAGACGACGGGTGATGTCGCAGAGGGCGCCATCGGCAGCAACAACCTTGGCCTGCGGGGCGTGGTTGCAGGCCTGGATGGCCAGGGTGAGCAGCAAGACCACCGATCCGGCAAAGGCCTGGCGCACACGCAATGGATAGGTGCTGTTAACGATAACCGTTCTTACGGTGGTGCTTGGTGTTGGTGGTCGTGAAGTACAGGGTGGTCTTCAGCAGGGCTCCCACCTGGCGAAAGCTTTCACCACGAGGGGTGTCGGAGCCCAGTGGCCGATTGAGCAGAAACACGGCAGGGGTTATCGCGAGGTTGTCGCTCAGCTGCAGCTTGTACCACCACTCCCACACGTAGTTGCTGTCGTTGGGCTGTGCACCGCCGTAGAGCGAGGTGGCGACGATCGGTTGCCCGACCGCCATCCCAAGCGTGTTGCCTGGGGCCAGAACATCACTCCATTCCAGGCCAACACTCCACGACTGGCTGTTGGATACCAGCCCATTGCGCTCCACACCGGCGCTGTAGTGGGTGCGGTTGATGCCCCAGCCTGCACTGATCGAGGGCAGCCAGCCGGATTGCTGCGGTTGCCAGTAGCCGCTCAAGCCAAGAGCGTTGGTGTGGCCTTCATGGTTGAGGCTGTTGAGCGTGAAGGGGCTGGCGTAGGCGATCACGCCCCCCTGGTTTTGCACCGTGCTGGCCACGGCCGCGATGGCCCATTGCTGCCGCTTGTAGCCAACCTGAACACTGCCGGTGCTGGCTGAGGCGGTGGTTCCGAGGCCGCCTTCGCTGGGATCACCCTGGGCAGCCTGGCCGGCTACATAGTTGGCGCTGATGCTGAATCCGCCCTTCGAACGCCACCACAGTCCGCCACCGGCGCCGAGTTGAGCGTTGTAGGCAGCCGGTGCACCTTTGAGGGTGAACACGTCGAGGATGCTCTCCTCCGGGTAGACGCTTGCGTGAATCGCAAAGAGATCGAGCTGGCCCACGCGTGGGCCGATGCTTGCGGTGAAGCCCTGCCCAAGCGGGAATTGGTAGTAGAGGCGGTTGACCGCCATCACATCGGGTCCAGAGCGTTCCTGAAAGGCCGTTTCCAGAGTGGAGAGCCTGCTGGGTCCGGCGCCGTGGAAGCTGTTGTCCGTGGTGTTGAAGTTGCCCGCCCGCAGTCGGGCGCGCAGCAAGTCCTGCCCCGAAAAGCTCGTATCGAGTATCAGTTTCAGGTCGTAGTTGAACAGTGTTGAGCCGTAGGCCGAGCGGCTGCGGTTCACCGTCTTGGTGTCGCTGCCATCAAACCCATTGCTGCCAAGCACCAAGCTGGCAAGACCCTTCAGCTTGGTGGTGGGTGAAAACTGCGTGGCTTCGAGCGTTTCAATCGCGCTGTTGAGACGCTCCAGTTTTTGGGTCTGGCTGATCGGCTTCAGATCGTCCAGTGTTTGGGCGTGGGCCGATGGGAACCCCAGGCAGGCCGTGCTTCCAGCCAGTGCTGCGATCAAGCGGCGCATGAAGGAGGCATGGCGGTCTGCTGATTCAAGCGTGCACTCTCATTAACGTGAGAGCAGTGATCTGTGCAGCGGTGCTCAGCGTTCAGCAGCTGTGTGTGCATCGCGCCGCAGACTTGGTGCTGGATCAGGTGTCGTTTGCCCTGGAGCCCGGCAGCCTGTCGGCCCTGGTGGGGCCGAACGGTGCGGGCAAGAGCACGCTGCTGCAAACCCTGGAAGGGCAGCTCAAGTGTTCTTCAGGGTCGATCACCTGGGATGGGATGCCGCTGACGCCGAGCCTGGCGCGGCAGCAGTTGGCCCTGATGCCGCAGCGGGGTGAGATCGCCTGGGGGTTCCCGATCACCGTGCGCGAGCTGGTGGCCTTGGGGCGCATGGCGGGCCAACGCCCGGGTTGCTGTGATGTGGAGGCGGCGCTGCAGCGGGTGGGTCTGGCGGGCCTGGCCGGCCGCCGCTTGGATCAGCTCTCGGGCGGCCAGCAGCAACGTGCATTACTGGCCCGCACCCTGGTGCAGCCGGCTCGGCTGTTGCTTTTGGATGAGCCCTGCGCCGCCATCGATCCGCCCTCGCGCACCGAGCTGCTGCGGGTGATGCGTCAGCTCAGTGATGCTGGGCTCACCCTCTTGGTGAGCAGCCACGACTGGGGCCGTGATCTGGATGCCTACGACCGGGTGTTGGTGCTCGATCGTCGCTTGCTGGCCGATGGAACACCCCAGCAGGTGCGCCAAGCCCTAGGGGACCTGCGGGTGGGTAACCACTGCTGCGGTTAGGTGCCTTGACGTTGCTGGCAGCCGCTGCACAAACCAAAGAACTCGAGGGTGTGAAACAACATCTGAAACCCCTCGGCTTGCTCGCCATGGAGCTGCACGTTGTGCATCGGGCAGTGCTCCAGCACCAGGGTGGTGCCGCAATCGACGCAGGTGAGGTGGTGCTCATCCCGCTCCATCGGTGCGAACAAGGCTTCACCGCTGGGGAGATGGCGGCAGCGGATCAGGCCGCGTTGCTGCAACTGCCGCAGGTGCCGGTAGACCGTGGCAAGGCCCATGGGCTGGGGGCTTTTGCGGAGCAGGGCGTGGAGGTCTTGGCCCGAGAGCTCCCGGTCGGCCAGCTTTAGCTGCTCCAGCAGCAGCTGCTGACGATCGCCTGAGGCGGCAACCTGGGGGGGCATGGCCGAACCAGAGGGGCAGGAGCCCTGATCCTATGGAGCGTGTGTGGTGGCTACTGCCGCTGTTCGTGGCGTTGGTGGTGGGTGGCCTCTGTCCGCTGGCTGGCACGGTGCTGCTGGTGCAGCGGCGGCTGTTTCTGGTCAATCTGGTGTCCCATGCGGTGCTGCCCGGGCTGGCACTAGCGCTGGCGCTGAAGCTCGATCCCGCCCTGGGGGGTGTGATCAGCGGTGTAGTGGGGGCCCTTGTGGCAGAACGGTTCAGTCGCGCTGGCCGTCCAGGAGACCCCGGCGACGAAGCTGTGCTCAACACCGTGTTGGCAGGCTTTCTGGGCCTGGGGGTGCTGCTGATTCCCTTGTTGGGGATCCGGGTGAACCTCGAAGCGGTGTTGTTTGGCGACTTGCTGGCCGCGGGCCCTGGGGATCTGGCCAGGAGTGTGGTGGCTCTGCTGGTGATGCTGGTGTTGCTGGCCCTTCGCTACCGCCACTACGTCTATTTAGGGGTGGATCCTCTCGGCGCAGCCAGTGCCGGTCTGCCTGTGCTGCAGCTGAGGCTGCTGCTCACCCTGGTGACGGCCTTCACGGTGGTTAGTGCCATGACCGCGGTTGGTGTGGTGTTGGTGATCGGGCTGATGGGCGCTCCAGCGCTCTTGGCATTACCCGGTGCCCACAGCCTCCGGCAAGCGTTGCTCCGGGCTGCTCTGTTGGGCATGGTGCTCAGCGGTTCTGGTTTATTGCTGGCGATTCAACCGTGGGTCAATCTTCCCCCCGGTCCGCTGATCGGGGTGCTGTGTCTGCTGTTGTTGCCGTTTCAATGGGCCAGGCGGTAGCCAAGGCTTGAAAGTTCAGCGCTGCGGTTTCAGGGCCTCTGGTGAACCACCCGTGGCTAACTGCGTGGCGGGCTTCACGATGCTGTCCGGCATAGGCACCGCATCGGTGCTGAGAGATCCCAGCAGTTGAGGGCGGTTGGTTTCGAAGTGCAGATGCGGGCCGCTGCTCCAGATCCCCGTGTTGCCGCAGGTGCCGATCTGGTCGCCCCGCTTGTAAGAGCCAGCCGGCATGGCGCTGTTCAGGTGGCTGTAGCTGGTTTCCAGGCCATCCGAGCCCCGCAACTCAAACGTGGTGCCATGCGTATAGCTGCGTCGCACCGAGCCCTCGCCATCGTGGGCGGCCCGCACAGGTGTGCCGTTGATGCAGGCGATATCAATGGCCGGATGCCCTTCGCGCACTCCCTGGGTGATCACCCCAGGCATGGGGTGAAGCAGCTGCAGCGCAGGCAGAAGAAGGGCGATGGGCAACAGGCTTCCGCGGGATGAACATCCGCGACGCGAATCGGAAGCAAATCTTAAGTTGCGACGCGCTGGTCCTGTCCGTTGTCTATGCGACCGGCCCGCTGTTCCTGCGGCGCGGCTATCACGTGGAATTCATGACATAAAGTCTCTAGTAAGCGCAATATGCTGGAGGTAAGGGGATCATCGGGGCGTTTGGCGTCGTCGTGGCGCCTCTGCTCTTTGGCTCATGCGCTTGATCTGTTCTCCCCTCTCCGCGGCCGCGGCCCTGTTTGTTCCGGCTGCCCTGGGCTGCAGTCTGGGCGTTGCTGCTGCTGAGCGCGACAGCATCAATCTCGCTGGTATTGGCCAGTACGGCGCCAGTGCCGACCAGGTGACATCGATCACCCAGTTCTCCGATGTGCAGCCCACCGACTGGGCTTATCAGGCTCTGAGCAACCTGATCGAGCGCTACGGCTGTGTGGCCGGCTACCCCAACGGCACCTACCGCGGCAGCCGTGCGATGACCCGCTATGAAGCGGCCGCTCTGCTGAACGCTTGCCTCGACCGGATCACCGAAGTGACCGACGAGCTGAAGCGCCTGATGAAGGAGTTCGAAAAGGAACTCGCCGTGCTGAAGGGCCGTGTGGATGGCCTCGAGGCCAAAGTGGGCGAACTGGAAGCCACCCAGTTCTCCACCACCACCAAACTCTCGGGCCTGGCCACCTTTGTGGTGGGTGCCAATGCCTTCTCGGGCTCAGCGATCAACCGGGGTGCCAATACGGCTAACCGCAACAGCACCTATTCGCCCACCTTTGTGCTGCCCAATGCCACCACGTTCAACTACGACGTTCAGCTGACCTTCGACACGAGCTTCACCGGCAGGGATCGGTTACGCACCAATCTACGTGCGGGCAATTTCGGCAGCAGCGTGTTCGGTGGTGAGCCTCATGCACTGGGTCTATCCGAGCTGGAAATCGCCTTTGAAGAAGATGCAGGCCCCAACGTTGTGGGTATTGACAGGCTCTTCTATCAATTCCCTTTGGGCCAGTTCACCTTCACTCTGGGGGGCCGTGTCGCTCAGGAAGACATGCTCGCCCTCTGGCCGAGTGTGTATCCCTCCGACACCATCCTCAACGTGATGACGGTGAACGGTGCCCCTGCCGCCTATAGCAAGAATCTTGGTGCCGGTGCCGGCGTTTGGTGGCAACAGGGTGGCTTCAGCATCAGTGCCAACTATGTCGCCTCAAATGGTCAGTCGGGCAATCCCTCAGTGCCCGCTGGTGACGGTGGTGGCGGCATCGGCAACAAGGTTTCCGGTGCGACAGGCAGTGTTCAGCTTGCCTATCAGCAGGAACAGTGGGGTCTAGCCGCCATCTGGAGTTATGTGCAGCCTGAGACCCAGTTCGTTCCTGGCACCACTCCCTTCATCCATGGAGCCATCGATCACAACGTGAGCGCCAAAACCAATGCTCTGGGCTTGAGTGCCTACTGGCAACCTCTGCAGAGCGGATGGTGGCCTTCTGTGAGTGTTGGCTGGGGGATCAACAGCACCAGCTACAGCCTGCCTCAGCCGGCAGGCAGTCTGAGCACCAGTCAGTCTTGGATGGTGGGCCTGCAGTGGACCGATGTGTTCCTCAAGGGCAACGACTTTGGCTTTGCTGTGGCTCAACCTGTGTTTGCGACGGCACTCACCGGCGGCGTCACGCCCAATGACGGCAACTACGTGTGGGAGTGGTGGTACAAGTTTCAGGTGACTGACAAGATCAGCGTCACGCCGGCTTTGATTTATCTGAGCAGACCTCTGGGGCAGCAAACGCCTGCGGGTGAGAGCTTTAGTCAGTTTGGTGGACTGGTGAAAACGAGCTTCCGCTTCTGATCGGAAGCTCGTTTTCACCAGGCGATCGGCATCTCTCAGACTCCCCTACTGAGGGGCGTTCTGCGGAGCTGCCGATCCTGGTTGGGAAGCGGATGTCGCAGTGCTGTGCTGCTGTGCACCAGGGCGAGCGGGCTTGCGGTAGCTGCCTGAACCGCCACCGCCGCAGGCCAGGGCAGAAGAGGTTGAGGCTATTAGGGCGATGACCAGGGCCAGGCTGAAGCTGCGTAGGGAGCTCATGAATTCAATGTTGGTGTGTGGACGGTTGGCTGGGATGTTCTGAGCAGGGCATCCAGAGATTGCCCATGGCATGCACGCCCTCACAGCCGAGTGCGCGCGATTTCTCAAGCGCCACCTGCTTGCTGGGGTAAGCCATCAATTGCTCTTGGGCTGCGCTGCCGCTGTGGTGTGCATGCCCGTTGCCAGGACTGATCGACCAGATCCCCATGGCATGGAGCCCAGCCACCGCCACGCCCATGCCCACGACGCAGGCATTCACTACGCCCATGCCCACAACACCGAGGCTGAGCACTCCCATGGGCACCACGCCGATGCTCACCACTCCCATAGGCACCACGCCGATGGAGATGATGCCCAAAGGGGCGATGCCGAAGGCAATCAGTTTGGGTGGTTCGCCGCAGCTGCCCATGCTGGAACTCAGTGGTTGTGTTGGGCGTTGCCGCTGGATTGCCCATGGCTTGTGCAGGGCATCCATTGATTGCCCATCTGGTGGGCACCAGTGCAGTTGAAATGCTGTTTGGCAGCAGCTTCTGCTTCTGCCTTGGTGGCGTACATCGCAGGCACTGCGCCCGAGTTGGCTTGGGCGGAGGCACCAAGCGCTGAGGAGGTGGCGACGCTAAAGCCGACTGCTAGGCAGGCTGCAAGGCGCTTCAGGCTGGCTTTTGGCAAGGCTCCCGTGGAGATGGTCTTGAACCAGGATAGTTCAGGTCTCTAGTCTTGGCTGAGTACTGGAGACTTGGTGTCATGAAACAAAGCCTGTTTGGGCTGTCTAGTGTTGGACAGGATTGGTGAATCTGGAACGCTGCTCGTGGATGCTCTTGCGTTGCGCATCGGTCAAGTGGCTGATGCCTCAGGTTTGCAAGTGAAAACGGTCCGCTTTTATTGCGATGAAGGCCTGATCGTTGCTGTTTCGCGCACACAGGGTGGCTACCGCTTGTTCCATCCTGAGGTTCTCGATGAGTTGTCCTTGATTCGTTCGTTGCGCTCGATGGATGTGCCGCTTCCGGAGCTGAAGCGAATTCTGGATGTACGCCGCTCCGGTTTTTGCAATTGCTCGGCCTTGAAAACGAGCATTCAAGACCGTATCGAATCGATCAGCGCCAGAATGAGCGAACTGGATTCGATGCGAGCGGAGCTCTCCGGTCTCCTCGGGTCATGGAAGGATTGTGGAGGTGTGAAGCCGTCCTGACATGGCTTGACCGCATTCAGAATGTGGTCGTCACGCTTCCGGTCAGGGATCCAAGGCTGCTGTATCCCACATCGATCACTACCTTGCGGTGGAGCAGCCGCAGTTTGGGAATGATCTCAACCTCGTCAATCACACCAGGCATCGCGCGAACCTGCAGTTCCAGCCAGGGTTGAACTCCCTGATAGCGCGGTGGCGTCAGGCCGACCCCGGTGGTGGCACTAAGCATTGAGCGTTCTACGCCCTGAGCCAGAAAGAGTTGCCCTTTGGCTTCAAAGCGGAGTCGTGTGTTTTCAATGTCGAACTGCAGGCCGGGGCGTGCCGCAATCCGCGTTGCGTCGACGCGCGCGTTGTTCCAGCTCTGGTAGGTGCCAACGCCTGCAAACAGCCACAGATTGCTTTGGGCACGATTCATATTCCAGCGCTTCAGCAGATGGGTGCTGTCAAGCAGCAGGAAGCTTTCCGTGGAGTTGAGCTCGCTAGTGCCATGGGTGTGCTGACCGTCTCCATGGCCAGTAGATCCAGGAATCAGTTGGGCTGAGATCCCAAGGCCCAGTTGGCGTTGCACGGCATGGCTGAACCAGGCGCTTGACCAGATGTGATCAAGCTCCACTCCAATGGTGCTGCTGCCTTTGAAGCTCATCGGCAACGCTTGGCTGGAGTCGGCCGCGATCAGCAGGGAAGCCAGTTGGCAGGCGAGGGCAGCAGCCGCTGCGGAGGCTTTCATCGCCAAGCCAGCAGGGGGAGCACAAACGCGGCGAAGCTACCGATCGCGAACAGGCTGCAGGAGAGGGCGTAAAGGGCCTGGGCCTGGCGGCGCCGTTGGCGGCAGCGTTGTGCTGCTTGCGGATCCAGCGGGCATGGCAGGCGAGCGCTTCGCCTCATGCCAACGCCGGCGATCACCAAGGCCGCCGCCGCCAGGCCAAAGACAACCGTTTTCTGTTCGGAGAGAACGGCTAACCCTGGCCACCAGCTCAAAGCGGTTGCGAGTACTGAACCGGCCCCGAGCAGCACGAGAAACGCGGGCAGGGCGCAACACACCAGCGTGCTGGAGCAGAGCACCAGGGCTAAAGCGGCAAGACGACGTGGGGCTGACAGCAACGGTGAGCGAAAGGGCTGCGATGAATGACGCAAAGCAATGCTATGCAGGGAAAGCATCTCCCGAGTCATCGTCATGTTCGCTGACCATCTGCGTCGTGCCTTGATTTCGCTGGTCTTTGTCACGTCGGCCTCGCTTATGGCACCGGCCTGGTCGGCGGCGCAGGGTGCCCGCGTTGAAGTCACTGTGAATGGCATGGTGTGCTCCTTCTGCGCGCAGGGCATTGACCGGAACCTGCGGCGCCTGTCTTTCACTGAGGCTGTTTCGGTGGATCTCAAGCAGCACCGGGTCACGATCAATGTGAAACCTGGGGCGGTTGTTGATGATCAGCAGATCCGCAAAGTGATCCGCGATTCTGGTTTTGATGTCCGCGAGATTCGCACGATCAACGCTGTGCCCTGAACCACTCCGGCACTGCTTCGTAGCAGGCGGCGTTCTTCTCGTTTTCGCGTGCTTCCACTTTCCAGCAGCAGCTGCGGCCACCCTCCCGGTCTTCCAGCAGTTGATTGGCCCAGCGCCACACCAGCTCCGCGCTGGCTTCCATCCCCACGTTGTCCATCACCCGCAGGTCGAGCGCGCCTTGCTCATGCAGGGCCTGCCACTGGTCCAGCAGCGGATCGTCGGCGTTCACCAGAAAGGTGTGGTCAAACTGCTGCGCCAGCTGGGCCTGCAACGCCCCCAGGCTCGAGAAATCCACCACAAAGCCGTTCTCATCTAGGTCGGCGGCTTGGAACCAGCAGGTGAAGCTGCGGCTATAGCCGTGCACGAAGCGGCAATGGCCGCTGTGGCGCCACTGACGGTGGCAGCAGGGGAAGCCGCTGAATGTTTTCGTGCAGCTGAAGGCGGCGCTCATTCCCGGGCCTGGCGGTGTGTTGATCGGTGTTGCGGGAGGATCGGGAGAGATGGATCGGCAGCCCTTGCAGGCATCATTTCAGCTCCCGGATCCGGCCCTGATCGGCTCCCTTCGTTTTAACGACGCCGGCTTGATCCCCGCTGTGGCGCAGGACTGGCTCGATGGCGCCGTGCTGATGGTGGCCTGGATGAACCGCGAGGCGATCGAGCGCAGCCTGGCCAGTGGTGAGGTGCACTACTGGAGTCGCTCCCGTCAGGAGCTGTGGCATAAGGGCGCCACCAGCGGTCATATCCAGCGCCTGCGCGGTCTCCGCTACGACTGCGATGCCGATGTTCTGCTGCTCACCATCGAACAAACCGGTGATGTGGCGTGCCACACCGGTGCCCGCAGCTGTTTTTACGACGAAGGGCCGGCTCCCACTGCTGGTGGTGCGGCTGCAGCGCCGCCGCCGGCTGATGTCTGCACTGAGCTGATGCGGGTGATTGAAGGGCGCCGCGATCAACCTGAGCCCGGCAGCTACACCAACAAGCTGCTGGAGGGAGGCGACAACCGCATTCTCAAGAAGATCGGCGAGGAGAGCGCCGAATTCGTGATGGCCTGCAAAGACAACAACGCCGCCGAGATCGCCGGCGAGGCGGCCGACATCGTGTTTCACCTGCAAGTGGCCCTGGCCCATCACGGCGTGAGCTGGCGTGACGTGCAGCAGGTGCTGGCCCAGCGCCGCGGTGCTCCCCGGCGCGAGTGATCAGCGCTTGAGTTGGATCGGGCTGCCGTGCCGTAGCCCCAACGTGCCGCTGAGCACGACACGGTCATTCGGCTCCAGCCCCCGGATCACCGGATAGAGATCCCCTTGGAGTGGTCCCAGGCTCACGGCGCGCTGCAATGCCACCAGTGCCCCCTTAGGCAGACGGCGGATCGCTTTGAGGTCGGCTTTGCCCGGGTCGCGGGCCAGCTGCTCCGCTGTGCCCACCACAAACACAAAGCTCTGGCCGAAGCGCCGGGTCACCGCTGCGAAGGGCACGGCCAGTTGCCGTTCGGCGCCCAGGATCACCCGAGTGCGCAGGCGCTGGCCATTGCGGAGCCGGCCATCGCGGTTGTTGATGCTGGCCTTGGCCAACAGCGTCTGACTGTTGGGGTTGACGCCGGGGTCGATCAGGTTGATGCGTCCCTCGGCCAGTGGTCGCGGGCTCAAGCCATCCAGCAGCTGCACCCGCTGGCCCTTGGCCACGGCATTGGCCTGGTTGGCGGGAATGTCGATGCGGGCCTGAAGCTGGTCGTTGCGGATGATGCGGCTGAAGGGGGTGCCGGCCTGCACCACATCTCCAGGCTTGACGCTGATGTCGCCCATCACGCCACTGATGGGAGCCCTGACATCCTTGTAAGCCAGATCGGCCTGTTTGGAGCGCAGGGCCTGCTTGGAGCCGATGGCCTTGGCGCGCAGTTCATCGCGTTGCAACGCTGTGGCTGCTCCCTGCTGCACCAGACCCTCGTAGCGCTTGTAGGTGAGTGCGTCGGTCTGCGCGGTGGCTTTCAGGGCGGCCACATCGGCGCGCAGCTGCGTTTGATCCAGCACCACCAGCATCTGTCCGGCGGTCACCGGATCGCCGGCCTGCACCAGCACCTGCTGCACTCGGCCGCCGGCCTGGGCCGCCAGCTCGATCTCATCGGTGGCCTCAAGGGTGCTCACGGTGTCGAGGCTGCGCACGAAGGCTTCCCCGTGAAGCGTTTCGGCCTGCACCCGCGCCGGGGGACGCTGAGCTGGGGTGCTGCAGCTGGCTAGCAGCACCAGCAGCCCGCTGCTTAGGGCAAGCCTCAGGCCGGAGCGCATCGGTGGTCGGAGCGATTCACCCATGCTGCCCATGGGGCGAACGATGCCGCGTCCGCGCCAGCTCCCAGCCCTTCACCACCCTGTACACCGCCGGCACCACGAACAGGCTCAGCAGCGTGGACACCAACAGGCCGGAGAACACCACGGTGCCGATGCTGATGCGGCTGCTGGCACTGGCCCCGCTGGCCAGCAACAAGGGCAGGAAGCCTGCGAGCGAGGAGATGGCGGTGAGCAGGATCGGTCGCAGGCGGCTGATGGAGGCCTCGCGAATGGCGCTGTCCAGGGCCATACCCTCCCGCAGGCGCTGATTGGCGAATTCCACGATCAAGATGCCGTTCTTCGCCGCCAGCGCCACCAGCACTAACAGCCCCATCTGGCCGTAGACATCCAGGGGCAGCCCGCGCACGATCAACCCCGACACGGCCCCCAGCAGCGCCAGTGGCACGGTGATCAGGATGATCAGCGGATCCAAAAGGTTTTCGTAAAGAGCGCCGAGCAGCAGGCCCATCACCAGCACAGCCAACACGAAAGCGCGGACGCTGCCGCCGCCAGCCTGGCTCTCTTCGCGGGCCAGACCGGCCCACTCCAGCTCCACGGCGCTTCCGCCCTGTTGGCGCTGCAGCCGCTCCAGCGTGGCCATCGCCTGGCCGGTGCTCACGCCCGGTGCCGGCAGGGCCTGAATCGCAATGGAACGCACCAGTCGGGTGTGGTTGATGGCGCTGGGCCCCGTGGAGGGCATCACTTGCACCAACTGGGCGAGCGGGATCAGACGGCCGCTGCGGCTGCGCACCTGCAGGGCCAGCAGATCACTGAGGTCGCGGCGGCCCTGCCCTTCGAGCTGCACGATCACGCGCCGCACCTGATCGCCTTCGAAGCTGTCGTTCACGTAGCTGCTGCCGAAGCTGGCCTGCAGGGTGCTCACCAACTCATCGAGATCGACCCCCAGTGAGGCCAGCTGCAGCCGGTCCGGCTCCAGACGCAGCAAGGGAGCATCAGCGTTGAAGCGGGTCGAGACACGGCTGAACTGGCCGCTGGCATTGGCCGCCTGAATGAAGCTCTGGGCTTGTTGGGCGAACTGCTGGATGCTGAGTTGGCCGTTGCTGGTGTCCAGCAGCTCCAATTCCAGGCCGCCCTCGCTGCTGAAGCCCCGCACGGTCGGGGCCTCGCTCAGGGCCACCACGGCCCCCTGAATCGTCTGGCTCAGCTGTCGGTTGAGCCGTTCGGCCACCTGGGCCGTGCTCGGGTTCCCTGCGCCGCGCTCTCCGATCGGCTGCAGCCGCACGAACACGATCCCTTTGTTGGGGCCGCTGTCGCCAAAGGACCGACCCGCGTAGAAATTGGCGCTGCGCAGGGCCGGTTCATGGGTCAGGGTGCCGCGCACCTGTTCCATCACGTCCTGGGTGCGCTGCAGTGAGGAGCCCTCCGGCAGCACCACGACGCCTCGCAGTTGGCCGTTGTCCTCCTGCGGGATGAAGGCGCTGGGTCTGAGGATGAGGCCTGCGGCGGTGAGCAGCAGCCCCAGGGCTAGAGCGATCAGCACGCGTCCGCGTTGCTGCAGGCTGCGCTCCAGCCACTGGCCATAGGGCCGCTCCAGTGATTCCAGCCAGCGGCGCGGTGGATCGATCCAGCGCAGCAGCCAGCCGGGCTCCCGTTGCTCGGCATGGAGGATGCGGCTGGCGGCCACCGGCGTGAAGCTGATGGCGTTGAAGGTGGACACCAGGATCGCCGCGCCAACCGTGATGGCAATCGGTGCGTAGAGACGCCCGACGCTGCCCTGCATCCCCAGCACCGGCAGGAACACCACTACCAGCACCAGCGAAGTAGCCACCACGGCGCCCCCCAGTTCGGCCATGGCGCCTCGGGCCGCAGCGAGGGGGGACGCGCCCCGCTCCAAGCGGCGGCCGATGTCTTCGCTCACCACGATGGCGTCATCTACCACCAGGCCCGAGGCCAGCACCATGCCAAACAGGCTGAGGGTGTTGATCGAGGTGCCGCTGAGCAGGATCAGGCTGAGGGAGCCCAGCAGCGACACCGGCACCGCCAGGGCGCTAATCAGGGCCAGGCGGCTGTTGCCAAGCCCCAGGAGCAGGGTTGCAAACACCAACAGCACCGCATCCCGCAGGCTGCCGGCCGCTTCACCGATGCTTTGGCGCACCGTGTCGGCCTCATTCACGATCAACTGCAGTTCGATGCCGGGCGGGAAGCTCGGTGTCAGCTCCGCCAGGGCCTGCTCCACCGCCTCACTCACCGTGAGGGCATTGCTGCCATCGCGCTGGTAGACCCCGAGCGCCACCGTGGGATCGCCCTTGAGGTTGGTGGCGATGTTGCCGTAGTCCTCACTGCCCAGGTTCACCCGGCCGATGTCGCTCAGCAGCACCACGCCGCCATCGGGGCCGCGGCCCACCACCAATTGCTCCAGTTCCTCAGGGCTGCGCAGCCGCCCCTCCATCTGCAGAGGAAGGGTGGTGGCCTGACCGGCCGGGATGGGTTCTTCGCCGAGCTGCCCGAGGGCAGCCAAGACGTTTTGCGCCTCCAAGGCGCTGCGCACATCGTTGATCGTGAGCTGCCGCTCCAGTAGGGCTGAAGGATTCAGCCAGAGCCGGAAGGCCAGAGGGCTGCCGCCAAACAGGGTCACGTTGCCCACTCCGTCGACCCGTTGCAGCCGCTCCTTCACCACCTGGTTCACCCAGCCGCTCAGGAACAGATCGCTGTAGCGGCCGTTCTCGGCGCTGAAGCTGAGCACCATCAGTAGGTCGTCGGAGCTGCGCCGCACCTGCACCCCCAGGCGTGCCACCTGGGCCGGCAGCTGTCGCAGCACCTGGCTCACCTCGTTTTGGGCGTTCACCTGGTTGAGCTCTGGCGCTCCGCCCTGGAAGCTCAGGCTGATGCTGCTGCCGTTGGCGCTGCTGGTGGAGCGGATGGTGTCCAGCCACTCCAGGCCATTGAGCTGGCGCTCCAGCAGAGCGGTGACCCCTTGTTCCACCACCTCAGGGCTGCCTCCCGGGTAAGTGCTGCGCACGCTCACCCGCCCGGGCGCGATCGGCGGCAGGTTTTCCACCTGAAGCTGCACCAGGCTGAGGGCGCCGAGCAGCAACAGCAGGGCACTGAGCACCAGGCTCAGCACGGGACGCCGCAGAAATAGATCCGAGATCGTGCGCTTCGGCTGGCTCATGGCGCCGGCTGCTGCAGGCCTGGCTGTTGTTTGAGCCACTGCAGGGTGCGCAGGTCGCGTTCACTCAGCTTCAACAGCGGCGTCCCTGCTGGTTTCACCGCCATCACGTCATCGCTGTGATCGCTGTGGCCCCAGAGGCCAAAGGCATGGCCCAGTTCATGCAGGGCTGTGGCCTCGATGGCTGCTGGAGCTTGCCCCGGACTGATCATCACGGTCACCTTGGGCTCCAGCTGCCAGTGATCCAGTCGCTTCACCTCCACCAGTTCAAGCACAGCCCGGCCGTGGCTGGCGCGCTGGTTCTGGATCGGCGGACGGCGTCTCTGGATCAGAACCTGGGCCCGTTCGGGCTGATCCACCAGCGTGATCGCGAGATGGTTCTGCCAGCTCTTGAGGGCTTGGCTCACGGCCCGGTGCCAGCGCTGCTCCCAGATTCCTGTGGGGCCGCTATCCCGCACTGGCTCCAGCCACACGCACCACTGCTGCCGCATCGGCCAGCCGGCTGGGGTGGGCTTTAGCAAATGGCGGTAATCGCTGGAGCTGTTGGCTTGGGCGGTTGGCGAAGCGCTGGTGGGTGGAGTGGCCGCGGCCGCAGTCCATGGCCGGGTCTCCATGGATATCCCGCAAGAAACAGGGGTGGGCGGCGGCAGATCCACCCCTCGCTCAGGCGCCCAACGTGCCAGGCAGGCCCACGCCCCGGGCCATCAGCGTGGCCAGCAGGGGAATCAGCGCAAAGCCCACCAGCTCGATGTTCAGAATCCAGGCCAGGCGCTTGGCAAGCGCTTCGCTCACCTGGGGTAGTTCTCCTTTGCGCAGAGGGATCGCCCAGAGGATGTAGGTGATGGTGGGGTAGAGCGACAGACCGCCCACCGCCAGATAGATCCCCACCTTCCACCAGAACAGGGGGTTTTCGGTGTAGAAACTGCCGCCCTGACCGAAATACATCACCCTCAGGATGCCGCTCACCAGCAGGGCCAGAGCGGCCATGCCGTACACCACATCCGTGATCACCATCAAGGTGGCGTCCTGCTTGCTGGGGTTGGGGCGGATCAGGCGTCGCTCCAGCACCAACGCACCGAAGCAGAGCATGAAGCTCAAATAGTGCACATAGGCCACACCCGCGCGGGGCAAGACGGCGTCGGAAAGGTCGGAGAGCAGGGCCGCGAAGGCGGGCATGGCCGTCAAAAGGGCTCACGAAGGCCCGACCGTAGCGAAAAGAGAGGGTGGCAGTGTCGTGATCAGACCTGTGATCCAGGAGTGATCCACCAGGAAACTTCCGATTTGGCTGCGCATTTGCATTGGTGAAATCAATCTGCAGTTGCGAAGCAATCTTTAAACCTGGAAGCCTTTTGGTTGCTTTCCTCATGGAGCGAAAAAGCTTCTAGGTTCAAATCAGTGGAAACGATCATGCATGGCTAGCTCGCTGAGTGCTTTTCTGGGTGAAATCGGCCGCCATCAGCTGCTCACACCCGAGCAAGAGTTGATGTTGGGTCGAAAGGTGCAAGCCATGGTGGCGTTGCATGATCGCTGCACCAGCGCTGGTGGTGTCGGGGAGGCCTGCACCTACAACGACATCGAGAAGCGCACCATGCGCGTGGGTGAACGGGCCAAAGACCAGATGATCACCGCCAATCTGCGGCTGGTGGTGAATCTCGCTAAGCGTTACCAGGGCAAGGGGCTCGACCTGCTCGATCTGATTCAAGAAGGCACCCTCGGCCTCACCCGCGCCGTTGAGAAGTACGACCCCACCCGCGGCCATCGCTTCAGCACTTATGCCTATTGGTGGATTCGCCAGGGGCTGAATCGTGCACTGTCCACGCAGAGCCGCACCATTCGCCTTCCGGTGAATGTGAATGAAAAGCTCACGCGCTTGCGGGCCGCCAAAGCCCGGCTCCTGCAGCGCAATGGCATTCAGGCCACGCCTCCCCAACTGGCCGCTGCGATGGATTTGCCTCTTGATGAGGTGGAAGACCTGCTGGGTTGCGAGCTGCGCAGCGTCACCGTGAGCCTGCAGGGGGTGGTGAAGTCGAAATCGGATCCCACGGAGCTGGTGGATGTGCTCCCCAGTGAGGAGATGCCGCCGATGGAGCGCTGTGAATTGGCGGAGCGCAATGCAGCGGTGTGGACCCTGTTGGATCAATCGAATCTCACCCCGAAGGAGCGCACGGTGGTGATGCTGCGATTTGGCCTGGATGGCAGCAACGAGTGGCGCACGTTGGCGGAGGTTGCACGTCTGCTTGGATGCAGCCGCGAGTACTGCCGTCAGGTGGTGCAACGCGCCCTGCGCAAACTGCGTAAGGCGGGTATTCAGGCCGGACTCGTGGAGGTCGGTTGAGGGCTCCATCGTGGTGGAATTGAGGCCAGGAGCTGTTGCATGCATGGCTGCCGATTCCTCTGCCCCCTCGGGGGCTGACTATGTCGATGCCGAGGTGCTCGGCAGCACCGAGATCGATGAGGGAGCCCTGCGACGCCTGTTGCGTCGCGCTGGCCGCACCCTCGCCCGTCCAGCCCTGGAGTGCCTCGAATTGCTGCTCGACCCGGCGACACCCCCGCAGGTTCGGGTGACGATGTTGGCGGCCCTCACCTACCTGCTGGTGCCCCTCGATCTGATCCCGGATTTCATTCCTGCTGCTGGCTTCAGCGACGATCTGGTGGCCCTCACCGCCCTGCTCGGGCTTTGCACCACCCATATGACGGATGCCATCCGCTTGCGGGCGCAGCGCAAACTGGATCGCTGGTTTCCCCTGGGGCGCTGATGGCCAGCCTCACTGCCGATCAGCTGGAGGATCTCCAGTCCTTTCTCAAGGATTGGTTGCGCCATAGCGGGCGCACCCAAGCCGACCTGCGCCGCGCCTTGCGGGCCAGTTCGATCCGGATGCCTGTGCTGCTGGAGGAGTTGGCCCGTGTCCACAGCCGCGATGGGCTCACCGGCCTGGCTCAACGTCTCTGTGAGATTGAGGCGTTATGGCAGGGCGAGGATCAAGGCTTCGGCACTGATGCTCAGCCAACCTTGGCCCTTGAGGATTCCCTCGGACAGTTGGATCTACTGCTTCAGGAGATCCGCCTCGATGTTGGCGACGCCTGACGCTTCTTCTCGGACGCGTCAAAGTGGGGGCACGCTCCGTCGCCGTCATGTCGCTGCATCGCCTCTTCGCTTGCTCCGCTGCCGGACTCGGCCTGTCGCTCCTGGCTGGATTGAACCATTCGGTTCTGGCTCAAGTGGAAAGCTTCCTATGGGGCCCAGGCAGCAACGTGGGCCCCTCCACCAAAGTTGAGCCGAAGAACTGCGTCACCGCTGCCGACGGCAGCATCACCTGCGATACCCAGATCGTGAATCCCACCGGCGATACGCCGGCCAAGCCTCAGTACCGCCCCTTCAGCTACTGAGCTGGCTCCTGGATTGATGCAGCTGTTCAACGACCGCGCCTTCCTGAGGGCGATCACCGGCTTCGAGCGGGCCCTCGCCAAAGTGCTCTCCATGGTGCTCACCGGGGTGTTGGTGGTGGCCACCCTGCAGCTGTTGCTGTTCCTGGGGGGCGACCTGCTGGATCTGCAGGTGAACTGGACTGGAGAGGGCCTGATTCGCTTGCTGGATCAGGTGTTGGTGATCCTGATTGCCCTTGAGGTGCTCCAAAACCTCACGGCCTACATGCGTGAGCATGTGGTGCAGATCGAGCTGGTGCTGGTGACGGCGCTCACCGCTGTGGCACGAAAAGTGATCGTGATGCCACCCGGTGTTCAGAAGAACCCGGCTGATCTGATCGGTCTGGGGTTTGCGGTGCTGTCCTTGGCAGGCGCTTATTGGTTGGTGCGCCAGTCCCACCTCAGGCGTCTGCCTTCCAGAAGAGAGCAAGCCACAGGGTTCCAGGATCCGGATCCGTCGTGATCACGCGGTGGCGGCGCTGGGGTTGGATCAACAGGCTGTCGCCCACGCAGAGATCGCGGGGTTGTTCTTCGTCTGCAAAGTGCAGTTGGGCGCTGCCCCGCAGCACCATCACCCATTCCCATTCGCTCTGGTCATACCAGAACCCTGCAGGGCTACTGGCCAGGCAAGAGTGAATCCGCTCCAGTCGCCAGTGGCTGCCCTGGGCGATCACATCCACCCGCTCCTCACCCGCTGCGGGACACACACTGCTGAACAGATTGCGTTGGTCCGCTGGGTTTGCTGCGGACTCCCGGGGTGTGGTGCTGCTGTCTCCCCAGCGGCGGCCGATTTCAAAGCCATGTTGGGCAGCTAGGGCCACCACCTCATGGTGCTGTGTGCAGTCCCGTAGAGCTGCGCGCAATTGGGGCTGTGCTTCGCTCATGGCCACGAAGGCATTGAGCTGGCGGACTTTTTCGAGGAACTGCTGCAGTTGGGCTTCGGCCATGGAGGCAGTATCAGTGCCCGAGCTGCTTCTGCATACGAAACCGTTCGAAATGAACGCCGGCGATCAGCAGTTCCTCGCGCCAGCTCACGCGCCACGCCCGTGCATGGAAGAGCGGTTGCGAGATCAGGCTGGCCTCGGTGCGCAGGCAGGACACCCCTTGATTGGCAGCCTCCGTTTCACAGGTGGCTAGCAGCATTCCGCCATGGCCGCGGCGCTGCGCATTGGGATGGCTATAGAGCAGCGCGATGCGATCAGCTGGATCGCGCAGGCAAAAGGCAACGGCCTGGTTGCTGGAATTGCAGCTCACGAAGCCGCTGCCCTGCTGCAGGATTGGCCGAATCGCCTCGCACTGACTGGCCCAGGCCGATTGCTGTGCTGCTGTGTAGAGCGCTGCCGTGGATGTGAGTACGGCCTGGCGATAGATGTCCACCAGTGCATCGTGATCACTGGGCTCAAGCCGCCGAATCCGATTTGTCATGTCGGTTGGTGGTGAGCGCTGTCAGATTGTGCCGCGATGTTGACCTTGCGGGCATGGCGCACTGGAAGTTGATGCTGTAGGTTCGAGTTGTCTTGTTAATCACACCCACTCAGACAATGCTCACCGGATCGGAACTGCTGGCCAAAGTCAAGGAACTTGGCGATGTGGGTAAGTCTGAGATCGTCCGCGCTTGCGGCTATGTCTCCAGCAAGAAGGATGGTGGCGATCGTCTGAACTTCACAGCCTTCTACGAAGCCCTGCTGGAAGCCAAGGGTGTTGAGCTCGGTGGCACCAGCAAGGTGGGTAAGGGCGGCCGCAAGCTCAGCTATGTGGCGACCGTGCAGGGCAATGGCAACCTGCTGATCGGTAAGGCCTACACCGCCATGCTGGATCTTCAGCCCGGCGATGAATTTGAGATCAAGCTTGGCCGCAAGCAGATCCGCCTGATCCCCGTGGGTGGCACCGACGAAGACGAAGAGTGATTCGCTTCGGTTGATCAGTTGAGACTCACGCTGACTGCATCCATCCCCTCGAGTGAATCGGGGGGATTTTTTTGGGCTGCGTTCAGGGGATCCGCCTCGACTAGATCCAGATAATCCGTTGGGTGGCAGCTGAGCACGATGATTTGGATGCCTTGAGCGATGCCCCGTTGCAGCATTCGCTTCAGGCCAACCAGGCGTTCGCGGTCGCTGTTGGTAAACGCATCGTCAAACACCAGCGGCAAGACGTCGTCGTACGCCGGTTTCAACACCTCCGCCATCGCTAGGCGCACGGCCGCTGCCAATTGTTCGCGCATGCCCCCACTGAGCCGCTCGAAGGCAAAAGATTCGCCCGACTGGTTCAGTTGCAGGTCGTGGAATCCTTGCTGGGGATCAAAGCTGAGCAACGGCTGCTGCTGGACCAGCTCTGTCAGATACGGGGTCATGGCGGCTTTCAGCGGTTCGCTATAGCGACTGGCCTGGTTGCTTTGAGCGGTGTGAAAGCGCTCTTGCAGCAGCAAGAGCGCTCGTCCGCGCTGCTCCAAGCCGCAGCGTTCAGCCTCAGCTGCCTCCCATGCAGCCTGCCGCCGTTCCAGCTCAGCGGCGGGATTGATGGCCCCCAGGCTGCTGCAGCGCTGCTCCGCTTGACCGCGCTGGCTGAGCAGTTGGGCTTTTTCGTCCTCTAGAGCCTGAATCTCCAGCGCCGCATCACTGCGGCGGTCGCCCTGGAGACGGGATCGTTCCCTCAGGAGCTGCTCAAGCTGCTGCTGTTGCTCTTCCAGGGCTGCGTCGTCCGGTTGTTGTTGGCGCAACCGCTCGAGCCGCTGATCGATCACGGTCAACGACCCTTCCAGTTGAGCCAGGCGGGTGCGGCCGGCCTCCACGCTGGCCTGGCTCTGCTGCAACCCACGCTCGAGCTGCTGCATCGCCGCGGTCAACTGCCCCTGTTGATCAGAAAACTCCTTGTTCTGTCGCCGCAGTTCTTGCTGCCGCAGTTCCAAAGCGCGACGGTCCAGCTCCATCAGCTCGGTTTGATCCATGAGCTCCCGGTGCAGCTGTTGTCGCCTCGGTTCCAGATCGGCAAGCCGCTCCTGTAAGCCCGACCAGGGGATGGCGCGGGCGGACTGGCGCAGGTTGGCCAGGTTGCTGCTGAGACTCTGACGTTGCCGTTCGATCGCTTCGGCGGCATCGCTGCTGTTGAGCCCCAGCTCCTGTCGCAAGCGTTCCAGCTGCTGCTGGCTCTGTCGCTGCCGCTCCAGGGCCTGGGGCAGGGCCTCGCCTCCGCCAGGGCACAGTTCCAGCACGACCCCCTCCCCCACTTGCAGGCGCGTCGATGCCTGGATCAAGCGACGTTCCCCCTCAGGGAGGACATCGCCATTGAGCTGGATCGTCTGATCGCTGCGCAGGATTTCCACGCTGGCGGCCATCGCTTCACAGCGGGCTGAGGCTTGCGCCAGGTCCTGCTCGGCCTGGCGCAGCTGTTTCACCTGCTCGGCCGTGATCTCTGGCAGACCCGCCAGCTGCTGTTTGATCGCCTCGGCTTCGCTTTGTAGGCGCTCCAACTGGTGCTGATGCTCCCGCAACTGCTCCACCTCGGTGGTCAGTTGCCGCAGATCCAGATGCCGCTGCAGCAGCTCCTGTTCGGTTGTGCCCTGCTGCAGCTGCCGTTGGATCGTCTGCAGTTGCTGGTGTTGTTGCTCCCGCTGCTGACCCAGGAGTTGTTGCTGTTGGATCAGGGCCTCGAGCTGGTGCCGTTCTATCTGCTGGTCCTGCCGTTCCTGCTGCTGTTGGGCCAGCAGTTGGTGCTGTTCGCGGGCGAGTTGCAACAGGGGCTCGAGCTTTGCTTGCAACAGTTGGGTCTGCTGCTGCAGGGCCAGCTCACGCTGCAGCAGGGGTAGCTGTTGGCTGTCGATTGTCTCCAGCCGCTCGCCGATCAAACGCCATTGCTCCATGGCGGCCTCCAGCTCGCTGAGCTGTTGCTGGGCTTCTGCCAGCGATTGAGCTGCAGCGGTGGTGCGGCGCTGGGCCTCAGCCAGAGCTGAGCCGGCCTTGACGCGGCCAGTGGCGGTATAGATCTCGCCCACCTGCATCTGGATTCGCTCCAGCACCAGCCGATCCACGCCGGATTCCAGTGCTTCGCTGGCGCCGCCCTGCTGCTGCAGTTGGGTCAGCAGGCGTTTGTGGTCGTAGCTCTCCTGGCTGCCGCCCATGGGATTCAACCCGGCCTCTCCCTGGCGCACCCATAGGTGGGCCCATCGCTCCGGCAGCTGTGCGATGCGGCGGCCTTCAACCGGGGCCTCAAACCCAAGCAGGCTTGCCAGTTGTTCCTCCGCCGCTGCGCCGCTGAGGGCCACACCCTGCGCGTTACTGAGCTGACAGGTGCCGCTGGATCCAGCAAAGCGCTTGCGAAGTCGCCAGAGCTGACCGCTCGCTTCAAAGGCAATCTCCAGTTCCGGCAGACCTGCATGCAGCCGCGAGCGCAGCTCTTCCACACCGCGGCCGGTGGCCGTGGCCCGCAGAAACAAACCCTTGTGCAGCGCTTCCACCAGCGTGCTCTTGCCGGTTTCGTTGGCACCGCTGATCAGGGTGATCTGGCGGCCGAACTGCAGCTGCAGATCCTGATGGCGGCGGATGTTGCGCAGCCGGCAGGCAATCAGGCGCATGGCGTGTCCCCAGCACAGCTGTGCAGCTCGGCCAGGGCCTGAAGCAACAGGCTGCGTTGTGGCGGCTCAGCGCCTGCGAGTTCGGCCTGCAGCTCGGCCGCCACTCGAGCTATCAGGGGTGCGTCAGCCCGCTCGATCAACGCCCCCACTTCGCCCGGATCTGGACTCTGCTCGATGCTGCCTCGTTGTTTGAGCCGTAACAGCTGCGCTTCCAGCCGCTCCAACAGCTCTTGATAGCGCTGGTAGGCCTTCAAGCTGAGGCTGCCGCTCTGCTCCAGCAGCAGCAGGTGTTGCCCGGGCCCCGCAGAGAGCAATGGCTCGAGCTGGGTTTCGAGGCGTTCGAGATCGTCGCTGCTGTGCAGCTCAATGCGCCGTTGCTGCCAGTCGAGGGCTGCAGTGCTCAACGGTTCCAGCTGCGGAGTACCGCCACGTTGGGCCGTCACGGCCAGCACCTGCCCGCCCCGGTAGTCGTCGCTGCGGGGAAAGCGATCCGGCTCCGGTGTGCCGCTGTACCAAACCTTTGGGTGGATTTGCTTCAGCCCATGCCAGTCGCCGAGGGCGACGTAATCGAGCTGGC
>JBEDHJ010000156.1:0-9205 GCA_041174205.1 Cyanobacteriota bacterium
CCCTCCATCAACAGCCAGCCTTTGGCCGTGAGCCCGGCGAAGGATCCCGCGGTGCTCAGGCCAGAGGCCAGCAGAAAGGTGGTGCGCTGGTGGCGCGTGAGCCGGCGACGCAGCCGGGCAAGGGCCTCGGTCAAGAGTCCGCCTGACGGGCCGCGAGAGCGTCGTTCACCATGGCCCGGGCTCCCACCACTTCGCCAATCAGGTCGTAGGTGTCCGCAGCCGTGATGCGTACGGGCACCATCGTTCCCGGGGCGGCACAAAGGCCGCCTTCGCCTGGCATCACCCGCACTTCCCCATCCACTTCCGGCGCGAAGCGAGCGCAGCGGCCGATCATTTCGCCGGTGCCGGGGTTTTCCTGCTCGATCAGCACATCCACGATGCGGCCCACCCAGGCGGCATTGCGCTCAGCGGCGATCGGCTGTTGCAGGGCCATCAGCCTGTCTTTGCGGTCGGCGGCCACCTCGGCCGGCACCTGATCTGGTAGCTCGGCGGCGGGGGTGCCCTCCTCGGGGGAGAAGGTGAACACGCCCACGTGATCGAAGCGCTGCTCCGCCACGAAATCGAGCAGATGCTGGAAGTGCTCTTCGGTTTCGCCCGGGTAGCCCACGATGAAGGTGGTGCGCAGCACCGCATCGGGCAGCTGCTCGCGGATGCGGCGCAACACGCCGCCGGTCACGTCCGCCTGCCAAGGGCGGTTCATCGCGCGCAGCACCTCAGGATGGCTGTGCTGCAACGGCAGATCCAGGTAGGGCAGCACATTGGGCACCTCCCGGTAGGCCTCGAGCACTGCTTCGGTTAAGCCGGTGGGATAGGCGTAGTGCACGCGGATCCAGGGGATCTCCACCTCGCCCAGGGCCCGCAGCAATTCGGCCAGTTGCGGCTTGCCGGCCAGGTCGAGGCCGTAGTTGGTGGTGATCTGGCTGATCAGCACCAGCTCCTTCACCCCTTGGGCCGCCAGCTGCTGGGCTTCGGCCACGATGCTCTCGATCGTGCGGGAGCGTTGATCGCCGCGCAGGTGAGGAATGATGCAGAAGGCGCAGCGGTAGTCGCAGCCCTCGGCCACCTTCAGATAGGCCACCGCCTCGCTGGTGGTGCGGTAGCGAGGCAGGTGCTCATCGGCCACGAAGGTGGGATGAGCGCTCACCTGCTTCACCCGCTCGCCGGCTTCGACCCGCTCCAGCACGCTCACGATGTGCTGATAGTCGCCAGTGCCGACGATCGCCCTGGCTTCCGGAAGGCTTTCGAGCAGCTCCTCCTGGAAGTGTTGGGCCAGGCAGCCGGCAATGATCAGCTCCTTGCCCTGCTCCGCCAGCTCCACCAGGGTGCGCACCGATTCCTCGCGGGCGTCCTGGATGAAGCTGCAGGTGTTCACCACCACCACGTTGGCGTCGCTCTCATCGGCGCTCACGCCATAGCCGGCCTGGGCCAGCAGGCCGAGCATGTGCTCGGTATCCACCCGGTTTTTCTCGCAGCCCAGGTGGGCGAAGGCCACGGTGGGCTTGCTTGCAGGGGACGCCGTGGTTTGGCTCATCGGTTCTGGCTCATCGGTTCTGGCAGTGCGGCCGCGCGCTGGCCAATCCCCAACCCTACTGAGCTGCACTGCCCTTGAGTCGCCCATGCCTGCCACAATCGGCGAAGACGTGGGATCTCCGATTTGACATCCTCCCGCCTCAGTGAGCGCCTGGCTGGTCAGCGTCGCCGTGGTGATGCCGGTAGCAAGTGGATTCGCGTGGCCATGGCCGTTCTGGCCACGATCGGCGTGATCGACACCGGTTCGATCACCCTGAAGAAGTGGGGCTTGCTGGGGGCCCTGAGCTGCAGCAGCCAGGGTCTCTTGGGCTGCAATGGCTGCGAGAAGGTGCTCTCGAGTGCCTGGGGCAGCCTGCTGGGCCAGCCGCTCTCCTTGTTTGGCTTCCTGGCCTATGCGGCCATGCTGTTGATGGCGGTGGCCCCTCTGGTGCTTCAGGGGGAGGCCAGGCAGGGCTTTGCTGAGCGCAGCTGGTGGGGGATGGCGCTGCTGAGCACGGGCATGACGGCGTTCAGCGCTGTGCTGCTTGGGGTGATGGCCTTCGCCATCCGCGATTGCTGCCCCTTCTGCATCCTCTCGGCTGTGTTGAGCACCGGCCTGCTTGTGCTGAGCCTGATCGGCGGCGATTGGCAGGATCGCGGGCAGTTGGTGTTCCGCGGTGTGATCACAGCCCTGCTGGTGGGCGTGATCGGTGTGGGCTGGGCCGCCTCAGTGGGCCAGCCCCCGGCAGAAACGGGTAAGGGCGTGGCTCCGCCCGTGCGTGCTGAGAGCACCCCAGGCACCATCGCTCTGGCTGAGCAACTCACGGCCAAGGGCGCGAAGATCTACACGGCCTATTGGTGTCCTCACTGCCACGAGCAGAAGGAACTCTTCGGCCGTGAAGCCACCGAGAAGCTCACCGTGATCGAGTGTGCCCCCGATGGCCGCAACAGCCAGAAGGAGCTCTGCGATAGCAAGAAGATCGAGGGCTACCCCACTTGGGAGATCAACGGTCAGCTCGATTCGGGCGTTAAGCCTTTGGCCAAGCTGGCTGAGCTGATCCGCTATCAGGGACCGCCTCTCAACTGAGGCCGATCGCCACCGGCTCGGTGGCGATGGCGCGGCCCCGTTGCTGAACGGTGTGCCGCTGCCAGAACGGCTGCCCGGCAGGGGCATCCACCCGGAAGTGCCCTCCACGGCTCTCCTGCCGGAACAGCGCTGCCTCGAGCAGAAGTTGCGTCACCACCAGCCGCTGCTGCAGGTCGTGGCTGCGGCTGATCCAGGCGGCGGCCGTCGGTTCCAGCTCCCAGTGGCGGCGGTGGGGGAGTTGGACTGCCTGTTGCAACCAGCCATCCCCGGAGAGGGGTTCCCCGAGTTGGTGGCTGCTTGCCAGGGCCCCTCGCAGGGCCCCGGGTCGCCGCTCCACGCCCGCTGCCTGCCAGCACAGGCTGCGCAGCTGTTGGATCGAGCGCTCGAGGGCGCGGAAGTGGGGGCCAGTGGGGATCTCTCCTGGCTCGATCGTTTCCAGCGGCTGGGAGGGATCGGCCGCAGCTGCGGCCGGCGGCAGCTCCAGCTGGCGCAGTTGCCGGGCGAACACCAGGCATTCCATCAGGGAATTGCTGGCCAGGCGGTTGGCCCCATGCACGCCGCTGCTGGCCGCTTCGCCGATGGCATAGAGGCCGGGAATGGTGGTGGCGGCTTGCTGGTTGGTGCGGATGCCTCCCATCCAGTAGTGGGCGGCTGGTGCCACCGGGATGGGCGTGGTGGTGGGCTCTAGTCCCAGCTCCCGGCAGCGGCCCAGGATCGTGGGGAATTGCTGCTCGAGCCGCTGCCGGCCCACCGGCCGTAGATCCAGCCAAACGTGCTCGCTCTGTTGCTCGCGCATGCACTGCACCAGCGCTCGACTCACGGCATCCCGTGGTGCCAGGTCGCCCTGGGGGAGCTGGCTCACGGGGCTGGCCCCCTGGGCATCCAGCAGGCGGGCGCCCTCCCCACGCACCGCCTCAGAAATCAGGAAATGCGGGGCCCCAGGCAGCATCAGTGCCGTGGGATGAAACTGCACAAATTCCAGGTCGCGGATCACCGCACCCGCTTGCCAGGCCATGGCAATGCCATCGCCGCTCGCCTGGCAAGGGTTGGTGGTGTTGGCGTAGAGGTGCCCGCCACCGCCGGTGGCCAGCACCACGGCCCTGGCCCTCAGCCAGCGCAGGGCGCCGGCGTGAAGCATCTGCACCCCGCAGCAGCGGCCGTCCTCGATCCAGAGCTGCAGGGCCAGAGCCCCCTGCAGCCGCAGCAGATCCGGCCGCTGCAGCGTGCGCCGCTCCAGCGCATCCACCAAGGCGCCGCCGGTGCGGTCTTGTGCGTGCAACACCCGGCGGTGGCTGTGGGCTGCTTCCAGCGTGGTGCTCAGAGCATCGCCATGGCGATCGAAGTCCATACCCAGCTCCAGCAAGCGCGCCACGCAGCCGGGGGCTTCACGGACCAGCAACTCCACGGCTGGTGGATCGCAGAGACCAGCACCCGCTCGGATGGTGTCGTCGCGATGGCTGGCAAAGCTGTCCTCCGCCCTGGTGACCGCCGCAATACCGCCCTGCGCCCAGCGGCTGGAGGATCTGGGGGCATGGTCTTTGCTGAGCAGCAGCACCCGCAATCCAGCGGGCAGCTCCAGCGCCGCCATCAGTCCCGCGGCGCCGCCGCCCACCACGATCACGTCCCAGTTGGAGGGCAGCTGCAGCATCGAGCCCGAGGCGCGGAGGGCAACAAAAAAGCCGCCGGGATGGCCCGACGGCTTGAACCGGTGAACAGGATTGAACGACCGGCTAAAGCCGGCCTGCCTTTCGATCAGCGGTATTGACCGTCGTTGATGCGGTCGAAGCCTTCGTTCAGGGCGATCGAAGGAGGAGTGACGGTGAAGTTGCTCTTGTACTTCTCAACGAGCTCCTTCTGACGATCGGTCAGATCGAGCTGGAAGAGGTCGTCAACGCTGTTGTAAGGGCCGCCCAAGACGATCTTGCCGGCCAGGGTGGGGTACATGCCGGGGAACGCCTGGAAGCGGCGCACCGAGCAGTTGTTGAGGTCGATCTTGTCGCCGCGCTCGGCGATCTTCTCGTCGGCCACGTTGCGTAGGTCGTCGGCCTGGGCAGCGGGCGCCAGAACCAGGCTGAAGAGCAGGCCGGCCAGCAGCACGCCACTCATGAGCCACGAAACCAGCCGTTTCATCGAAAACTCCGTCTGAACGGGAATCACAGGGGCTGCTGAGCAGCCTCGCAAACCTACAGGTGAGTTGCCTGGTGCCTCCAGCTCCCTGGCCAGGCTTTTGCAGTTCTTCAGATCAGGCCGCTCAGTCGCGGGGCCCAGAGAGCCGCCGCTAGGAACAGTCCATCCACCGCCAGAGTGGTGGCCACGGCCGATGCGGCCAGTCGCCAGGCGGGATCTGGATGCTGCCAGGTCCGTCGGCATAGCTGGATCAGCAGCGCTCCAGCCAGCAGAGTGATCGCCAGCGGGAAGGGCTGCATCACTTGCAGAGCTGCCTGATGCAGCAACAGGGCCGCCTGATCCAGGGGGGCATTCAGAACCTCCGTCCAGCGCTGCATCACGCCGGTGAGGGCCATCACCCCGTCGGTGCAGGCGGTGCCCAGGAGCGAGGCCAGGTAGAAGCTGGCCGCCAGACGCCAGCGGCTGCGCAGGCCCCCCAGGGCAAGGGGCAGGGCAAAGGCCTCAATCGGCAGGTGCCAGAGCGGGTGGAGCCTGAACCAGCCCCAGAACAGGCAGCCCCCTAGCCAGCTGCCACTGAAACCCACCAGCAGTGCGCCGGCATCCCTCCAGCGTCCATGGCCCTGAAAGGCCAACAGGGCCCCCAGCAATAGAAGTGGCGCGGTGAACAGGGCTGCACTGAAGGGGGCCAGCCTCACCCAAGGTGCCTGCAGAAACACTGGCAAAGCCACCAGCAAGGCCCCCGCCAGGGAGAACGGCAGCTGCTTCTGACGAGGCAGCGCAAGGCGAGTCGGAGCCTGGAGGGCGGTGGGGCGCAGGGCCGTCGCTGTGAGGCTGGGCTGGACCCCGATCACCCGCGTGTGAAGAAAGTTGTGCAACCTTAGAGGACGTTGCCGGGTGTCACCGGCGCTGGCCAGGCGGTCTCCATCGGCATAGGGTCGGCCCATCCATGGCCCTGTTGCTGTGTTTGCTGCGCTCTCCCCCACTGAACCGCTCGGGCTGATGGAGACCTGTTGGCGCTATTTGGTTCTGGGGGTGGTGCAGGGCCTCACCGAATTCCTGCCGATCAGCAGCACAGCCCATTTGAAGGTGGTGCCCGTGCTGCTGGGTTGGGGTGATCCCGGGGTGGCGGTTACCGCAGTGATCCAGTTGGGCAGCATCCTGGCGGTGATCGCCTATTTCAGGGCCGACCTCCGCCAGGTGCTGGTCGGGGTGGGCCAGGGCCTGAGGGAGCGTCGCTGGAGCGACCCCCAAGCCAGGCTCGGCCTTGCCATCGCCCTGGGCACCCTGCCGATCGTGATCGTTGGATTGGCGATCAAGCTGCTGGTGCCCGATTTCGATCAATCCCCCCTGCGCAGCCTCAGCTCGATCGCGGTCGTGTCGATCGTGATGGCGTTGCTGCTGGCCTTGGCAGAGCAATTGGGCAGTCGCCGTCGCCTGCTGCAGCAGGTGCGGGTACGCGATGGAGTGTTGGTGGGCTTGGCCCAGGCCCTGGCGGTGATTCCCGGTGTCTCGCGTTCCGGCAGCACCCTCACCGCTTCTTTGCTGGATGGCTGGAATCGTGCCGATGCCGCCCGCTTTTCCTTTCTGTTGGGCATCCCCGCCATCACGCTGGCCGGCCTGGTGGAGTTGAAAGACGCTTTCAGCCAGCCGGTGACCGGCGGCGTGTTGCCGTTGTTGGTGGGCATTGTGTCGGCCGCCGTGGTGTCGTGGCTGGCGATTGCCTGGTTGCTGCGTTTTCTCCAGAACCACAGCACCTGGTGGTTTGTCGGATACCGACTGTTCTTTGGCGCTGGTCTGCTGCTCTGGGTGGGGCGGCTGGCTGGTTGAGGCGGCCGCCCCGCCTTCAGACTGGATTCACTAGCTGAGCGGACAGGGCCCGTGTGGAAGGAACCGTCGGCCGGGGTGCCGTTGGTGGATGCCGGAGAGCAGCGCTTGCCGCAACCGGCGCTGGTGGATGCCGTGGAGCCCGATTCGATCGGTGATGAGTTGGGCATTCAGCCCGGGGACAGGCTGCTCAGCGTCAATGGTGTGCGGCCTCGCGATCTGATCGATCTGCAGTTTTTGGTGAGCGCCGAGGAGCTCACCCTCGAGGTGCAGGACCCCGATGGCTCGATCCATGTGGTGGAGCTGGAAAAGGATGCCGATGAGGGCCTGGGTTTGGCCTTCAGCGAAGCCCTGTTCGATGGTCTGCGCCAGTGCAATAACCACTGCCCCTTCTGCTTTATCGATCAGCAACCGCCGGGTCACCGCCGCAGCCTTTATCTCAAGGACGACGACTACCGCCTCAGCTTCCTCTACGGCTCCTACCTCACCCTCACCAACCTCACCGCAGCCGATTGGCAGCGCATCGAGGAGCAGCGACTTTCACCGCTGTTCGTGTCGGTGCATGCCACTGAGCCTGAGCTGCGCTCGCGGCTGCTGGTGAACCCTCGGGCCGCGCTGCTGATGGAGCAGTTGGCGTGGTTCCAGGAACGGGAGTTGCAGATCCATGCCCAGGTGGTGGTCTGTCCTGGCCTCAACGACGGCCCAGCCCTCGAGCGCACCCTGCTGGATCTGGCCGGCTTCGCCGCTGGCGACTGGCCGGCGGTGCTGTCGGCAGCGGTGGTGCCGGTGGGCCTCACCCGCTACCGCCCGGAGGGCGATGGTCTGGCGCCGGTGGACCGGGTCTGTGCTCAGCGGGTGATCGCCCAGGTGGAGCCGCTGCAGGAGCGGTTCCAGCTGGAGTTGGGCAGTCGCTTCGCCTGGCTCTCTGATGAGTGGTATTTGATGGCGGGCTATCCACTGCCCCCGCGCGACGACTACGAAGACCTGCCCCAGGAAGGCAATGGCGTGGGCAGCATCCGCGCCTTCCTTGAGGCGATGGACGAGGCCACGGCAGATCTTCCCGAAGCGTTGCCCCAGCCCCGGCGTGTGAGCTGGGTGGTGGGCCGTTTGGTGGCCGAAGCGTTGCAGCCGGCGGTGGACCGGCTTAACGCGGTGCAGGGCCTGGAGCTGCTCTTGCACGGGCTGCCGAGCCCCTATTGGGGGCAGGACCAGGTCGTCACCGGCCTGCTCACAGGTTCTGATCTGCTGGAGGGGCTGGCGGATCAGGATCTGGGCGATGAACTGCTGCTGCCTGCTGTGATGCTGCGGCAGGGTGAGCCGCTCTTCCTCGACGATCAGCGCCTGGAAACCGTTGCTGCCCAGTTGCCTGTGCCCGTGCAGCTGGTTGGTGGGGCGGCTGACATCGTGGCCGCTTGTTTAGGCAGCGCCCGCTGAACTGTCTAAGCTCACCCCACGACTTTTCTCTGGGCAGAGCATCTCGGTGGCACGTTCCTTCAAGGCCTGGCTTGCTGCTGCTGGAGCTGGCCTGCTTGCCACCACGGGCACCGGCCTCGCCCAGGAGCAACTGCTGGATCCGGTCCCCACCCCCCTTCCGCTCGCTCCAGCCGAGAAAGGCCCGCGCCCCAAGTCGGATCCCAGCGTTCTCGCCCCTGCAGCCACCAAGCTCGACCCGGCGCTTCAGCGTCTGGCCGCTCCGGCCACCCTCGCTCTCCCCAATAAGCCTGAGCAGGTCCGCATCGTTGAGCTGCGTCCCCTTGCTCTGAAGGATGTTGAGAATCTGGCTGAGGTCAACAATCCCAGCCTGAAGGCCATTGCCAGTCAGGTGGATCAGGCCCAGAGCAACCTCCGTTCGCAGATTGCTGCCTGGTATCCCACCCTCAGCCTGAGTGCGAACAACTTCCCGGGTTACACCGGCGGTAATCAGCGCATTACCTCCCCCACGAACAACGCGCTGACTGGCGAAACCACGACACAGAAGAGTTACACCTACACCAGCCGTTGGGACATGGGCGGCCAGCTCTCGGCTCAGTGGGATCTGATCAACCCTCAGCGTGTGCCTCAGATCGCTGCAGCCCGCGATCAGTTTGAACAATCCAAAAACCAGTATCTGATCGCGTTGCGTGATCTGCGCCTTCAGGCTGCTCAGTCCTATTTCCAGCTCCAACTCAGCGATGACACGGTGCGCATCGGTCAGGAGTCGGTGCGGGCCTCATTGGTGAGCCTGCGGGATGCCCGGGCCCGTTTTCAGGCTGGTGTAGCCACCAAGCTGGAGGTGCTTGAGGCCGAAACCCAGCTGGCCAGGGATCAGCAGCTGCTAACCAACTCGCTGGCGGAACAATCGATTGCCCGTCGCAGTTTGGCGCGTCTGTTGGATCTGCCTCAGAACATCAGTCCAACAGCTAAAGAGCCGCTGCGCCCTCTGGGTGTGTGGACGCCCTCTCTTCAGGAGAGTGTCATTGCGGCCTTCGCCTTCCGCGAGGAACTAGATAACGCTTTGCTCGATATTTCCGCTGCCAATAGCCAGGCCAACAGTGCGTTGGGCTCTGTTCAGCCGTTCCTGTCCATCTTCAACAACTTGAGTGGCGTTCGTTATGACGGCGTTGAGAACGTCTTGGTTGATCTGAAGGGACGAAGCGGCTGGGCTGTCGAGAACTCTGT
>JBEDHJ010000157.1:0-2809 GCA_041174205.1 Cyanobacteriota bacterium
GGTCGAGGCGCTTCTTGATGCGGCGCAGGTTGCTCATCAAGAAGGCGGAACCCACCTTGCCGCGGCGGCCTCGGGGTAGTTCCGCCTTGAGCACATCCAGCAGCACGCTGCCCACGCTCTCCAGGAACTTCAGCAGCACGTTGCCGGTGAAGCCATCGCACACCACCACATCGAATTCACCCGAGAGCACGTCGCGGCCTTCGCAGTTGCCGGCGAAGTGGAAACGGGTTTCCTCAGCCATCAACGGGTAGGTGCGCAGGGCCAGGTCGTTGCCCTTGCACTCCTCCTCGCCGATGTTGAGCAGGCCGATGCGGGGCTGGCTCACCTGCAGCACATCGCGGCTGTAGATGTTGCCCAGCAGGGCCCATTGGTGCAGATAGGCCGGCTTGGCATCCATGTTGGCGCCCACATCCAGCACCAACACCTGCTGCTCGGGGTCCTTCGTGGGGAAGAGGGCGCCGATGGCGGGACGATCAATGCCTTTCAGGCGTCCGAGCCGGAAGATCGCCGACGCCATCACGGCGCCGGAATTGCCGGCGGAATACACGGCGGTGGCTTCGCCGGCCTTCACCAGATCCATGGCCACATTGATGCTGGCGTCGCGCTTCTTGCGCACCACGGTGGCTTCTTCATCCATCCCCACCGACACGCCGCTGGGCACCAGCTCCAGCAGACCGTCCTGCTGCGCGGCCTCCAGCGCTTCACCCAGTTCCAGTTCGGCCACAGCGGCCGCCACCGCTTCAGCTTCCGCCACGAACTTCACCCGTAGCGGCAGCAGCTGAACCGCCCGCAGGCAGCCCTCAAGAATTGGACCGGGGGCGTAGTCGCCGCCCATGCCATCCACGGCCACCCAGAGCCGTTCGGCGTCGTTGATCGGGGTGCCCTCGCTGCCGCCCACGCCCCGCTGCAGGCGGCGCAGGGGGTCGAACACCAGCGGTTGGAGCACGGTGTTCGCGGCTCCGGCGGCTGCTCCGGCGGCGCTGCCGGCCACCGAGCCCGCCATCGAACCGGCCGCATTGGCCGTGGCCGTGGCCGTGCCCACCAGGCTGGTCACCGCGGCATTGCGGCGGTACCAGATCACCAGGCGGCGGATGGCACGGGACCGGCCGCGCCGGTTGCTCGCACCGTGGCCTGGGGTTTCAGAGGGCTTCGGGGGCAACGGCGTCAACGATGCGTTGGAACAGATAACCGGTGCCGCGGGCCGTGAGGATCAGCTCGGGGTTGGCCGGATCGTCTTCCAGTTTGGAGCGCAGCCGGGAGATATGAACATCCACCACCCGGGTATCCACGTGACGCTCGGGCGTGTAGCCCCACACCTCCTTGAGGATTTCGCCGCGGCTGAAGGGTTCGCCGCTGCGGCCCACCAGCAACTCCAGCAGGCTGAATTCCATGCCGGTGAGGCGGATGCGCTCCTCGCCGCGGTACACCTGCCGCTTGTTGGTGTCGATGCGCAGGTCGGCCACCTGGATGATCCCGGAATTGGGGATGCCTGCGGCGCTGTCCTTCTCCACCCGGCGCAGCACGCAGCGGATGCGGGCCTCCAGCTCCTTGGGGCTGAAGGGTTTCACCACGTAATCGTCGGCGCCGAGCTCCAGGCCCGTGATGCGGTCGGCCACATCGCCCAGGGCCGTGAGCATCACGATCGGCACATCCGATTCCTTACGCAGCTCCTGGCAGACGCCGTAGCCATCGAGCTTCGGCATCATCACGTCGAGCACCACCAGGTCGGGGTTGGTGCGGCGGAAAGCCTCCAGGGCCTCCTGGCCGTCGCAGGCGGTCACCACCTGGTAGCCGATCATGGAGAGCCGGGTCTCCAGAATCCGGCGGATACTGGCTTCGTCGTCCACCACCAGGATTGTTTCCTTGGCGGAGGAGGAGGTAGTGGGAGTTGTGGCGGTTGAGGCCGTCATTGCGCCACTCGCTGTGGACGGGTTAAGTAGTTCGACCTACTGAAAAGGTCGGCAGGCCTCCGGGTTCTGCGGCAGCCACCTTTCTTCATACACCGTCTTGGCCCGCGCCACCAGCCTCTACGTCTGCCAGAGCTGCGGGGCCCAGACCCGACAGTTTTTCGGTCGCTGCAGCAGCTGCGGCAGCTGGAACACCCTGGTGGAGCAGGCCGCAGCCCCCACCGACAGCCGCCGCCGCAGGCCTGTGGCCGCGGCCGCTGAGGCTGCGATGCCGGCGGCGCCGCGCCGTTCTGAGCCCATCGCGGCGGTGGGCGATCGGCCTCTGCAGCGCCTGGGCAGTGGTTACGGCGAGCTGGATCGGGTCCTGGGCGGCGGGTTAGTGCCGGGCTCGCTGGTGCTGCTGGGCGGCGATCCAGGCATCGGCAAGAGCACGTTGTTGCTCCAGAGCGCCCAGGCCATGGCCGCTCGCCATTCCGTTTTGTATGTGAGTGCTGAGGAGTCGGCCCAGCAGGTGAAGCTGCGCTGGCGCCGCCTGGCGGAGGAGCAGGGCGAACTCACGGCGCTCGAGGCTGGCGGCCCCGGGCTGCAGCTGCTCGCTGAAACCGACCTGGAGCTGGTGCTTCAGGAATTGGAGGCGTTGCGGCCAGCGGTGGCTGTGATCGACAGCATCCAGGCCCTGCACGACGGCGAGTTGGGGAGTGCACCCGGCTCGGTGGCTCAGGTGCGGGAGTGTGCGGCTGCGTTGGCCCGCATCGCCAAACGGCAGGACACAGCTCTGCTGCTGGTGGGCCATGTGACCAAGGAGGGCATGCTCGCTGGCCCGAAGGTGCTCGAGCACCTGGTGGATGCGGTGCTCACCTTTGAAGGTGATCGCTTCGCCAGCCACCGCCTGCTGCGGGCCG